>CAZGVZ010000001.1:0-24668 GCA_964529145.1 uncultured Fibrobacteraceae bacterium
ATGGACGGTGGTAGTTGGCTCTCCAGATACCTGTTCCGGGAAAAGAAGTGCGATCGATATATCGGGGATCCTGAAGACATAAAGACAGGTGTATTTTTATACGTGTGGTATTTATAACCCTCGGTTCCGACCGTTATACCGAACATTTCTTTTCTATCCGGGACCAGACATCCGCTGTTTTTCTATATATTATATAAAGGTGCCTTAGTTGATTCGATTTCAGTGGAGCCGGGCGAAAAGTACACCTGCAAGGAGCACATGAGAAGCCGGTTCCGCTGAGGCGGGATTCGAGAGGTGCCAAAGAGAGTTTCGAAATAGTGCTCACCTGAATTCTAACCATCTCCGCTTCCCCCTTAAGGAAGATGTAAAAAGTCAGGTGTGAGGGTACCAATTACAGAAAGTGGTATAACCCATGAAGTTACAGCTATTCAGGTATTGCATCGGATACGTTTTCTGCTTTGTTTTTGCCTCTTTTTCGCAGCTGCTTACCGATCCTCTACCCTATGCGCCAATCGCCAATCCTCTTCCGGACACGATGGATCAGTTATACAGGGATTCCATAAACCTCGTCTTTTCTCCTATCCGTATCAACCAGGCGGGATACAGAACTCAGGATAAGAAATATTTCTATTATGTCGGATCCGGAGCATCGAATTTCAGTGTAATAAACGAGTCCGGAACAGCGGTAGGTACCGGGTCGTTGCGATCGACAGGCCAGAGCGCTTCCGGTCAGCTCAGGATCAAGGCTTCGAACAATGCACAGCTGGTCAACAATGGCGATACCAGATATATCATGGAAGGTCGTATCTACTCTGGAACGATCATGGAAGGTGAAATTCCCGACCTCCCTCCGGGAGTGTACCGGGTGGTTGTCGGTACCAACACTTCTGTTCCTTTCGTAATAGACGAAAAGATCTATAGCTGGGTACGTGATGCGCTGCTGAAGTTCTATGGTGCCAATCGATGCGGAGATTCTAATTCGTGGTTTCATCCACCCTGCCATCTCAAGGATGCGGTGACAGGTGGATGGCATGATTGCGGAGATCATCTCAAAGAGGGTGCCACCATGGGGTATACGGCATCGGTGCTGGGCCTCGCCGCGGCGGTATTCGACAATCGTGACCAGGATGTCTACAGCGCAAACCAGGCCGTTACCCAGATCACAGATGGTATTCCCGATATTCTCTATGAAGCCAAGCATGGTGCGGATTTTATTCTCCAGTCGTACGACAAGGCAGGGGGACAGGTTGCCGGCATGATCACTTCGGTGGGGAGTTTCCAGAATGATCATATGTGGTGGGGACGTCCTGAAAGTCAGGATAACATGCCGACCAAAAGGGGCGGTCCGCCTCGCGATGCCCGTAACGAGGTAACCTCAGATTACCTCGGCAACTATGCGGCGAACCTTGCCTTCGTCTCAAAACGGTACGAGCCGTACGATGCGGACTATTCCGCCAAATGTCTCAAGGCCGCGGAGGCAATCTACGCCTTTACCAAGACCCGTATGGATCTTACCAACACCCCGGCTTACAATGGAGCTACAATCGTTTCCGACGACCTGGCGTTTGCCTGTCTTGCTCTGCTCTGGGCCACTGGTGAACGGAAATATCTCGACGAATTGTGCTACGATAAAACGATCGGCGAAAAACAATCCGCTGCCGCATCACCCAAAGCGCTTTTCGAGGGTGGATGGTTCACCAACAACGATCCGGTATTCACCAAGACGATGGCGAATACCGACTGGGGTTCGGTTCAGGCCCATGTGCTCTGGGGCTTTTACCGGTTGATCCTGGAGAACGACTCCATGTGCACGTTGCTTCAAATCTCCGAATCGGAGCGGTTGAAACTGATGGAGAAAACCATGTATAACCTCATTTCGAATCTGGCGGGGGTCGGACAGGGAACACAGACGATCGAACTCCCCAATCACGGTATCTGGACAGGTTATACGGTCAAGTACGGACTCCCCTGGTTCACGATGCACACCCAGATGGAATGGGTATGGAATCGTTATCAGGCGGGCAACATCACCGAAATGTTCTACTATTATGATATCGCCTCCAGGATCCAGGGTATGGAGCTGCCCAATACCCCCGCCTCGACCGACTGGAAAGCGGATGAAGTCAAGACCATTCTGGTGAGAATGCTCGATTACCAGCTGGGAATCAACCCCTGGGACATCAGCATGATCTATGGAATCGGCGAGAAGAATTTCAATCATCCCCATCATCGCGCAGCCAATCCGGAGGGGAAGAATGTACCGGGAGCATTTTACCGTTACCGTCCGCCGGTGGGAGCCCTCCAGGGGGGATTTATGCCCACCACGTCGCTTTATGACGAATTCTGGTCCGATTACTTTCATTCGGAAACGGGTATCGATGGAACCACCAACATACTCATGCCGGTCATCGGGCTCGCGAAGGACGATACACTCGGACCTCCGACTGCGACCGTAAGAATCGTGTATGTCGGCTGCAACGAGGCGGTCATCGAGATAAGGCAGTCGCGATTCGGAAACGCCACCGTGAGGTACGGGGCCGGAAGCGCTCTGGACAAGGTTCAGGGGTCGGATTCCACGGGGGTACTGCATCGTGTTACGCTCTCTGGATTGACACAGGGGACAACCTATATCTTCGATGTCGAGGTTTCCGATCTGTTCGGGAGAAGCTCGGTGATCAAATATATCGACGAGGAAAAAAAGCCGGTCTATTTTTCGTTCACCACGCTTCCGAACTGCCCCACAAACGCCGAAATTTCCAACGTGAAAGTATGCCGCGTCACTTCCGACAGCGCGGAAATCTTCTGGTATACACCCAACGGCAATTTCAACAGCAGGGTTGTGTACGGAGAACAGCGGCCGCCGACTACGGTTCATGAGGGAGACGTGACCGGGCTTCCGGCCAGGTTTCATTACGTGAAAATCGGCGGACTGAAGGAGCAGACGACCTATTACTTTTACGTGGAATCCGGTGAATCGCGTGATGACAACAACGGTCTTCTCTATCAGTTTACGACACCGGTGGAACATGTCAATTTCGACATACGGGCGCTGAGATATACATGGCAGGATATGGCTTCACTCGGATTCAATATTATCAATCAAGATAAAAAAGCGTACGATTCACTCGATATCCGGATCTATTTCAGGGCCAAGGAGGGCTTCGAGAACGATCTCGCGGCCAGAATGGACATCGGTATCGTGTACCATGAGGATGGGTATCAGGCAGCATTCGAGGAAAACCAGGATATCCGCTACAATATCATGCACTCGCGTCCGGTAAAGATGGACGACACCTATAATCCTGCGGACCAGACCTATGCATACTATTTTTCCATTCCGCTCTGGGGAGTGCAGATGAAGAGCGGGTCTCGGATAAGGCTCGATATTATATTTGACCGCCGCAGCCCCTGGCCGCCCTATGAAGACCTCATGAATCAGCCTCCCGAACACGTCATTACCGACCTGGACTGGAGCTTTGGCCCTCACAGCAGGGCCGGCTGAGATCCGGTTGACTTTCCGGGTGTACCGATTCTTTCTAAAGATGCGGTTGACTCCAGTTATTGGAATCAGCCTATCAACAACTACATGACGGTGTACAGGAAAGGTGAATACGTCTGGGGTTATTCTCCCTCTCAGGAGGAGATGAAAACGAAAAAAACGTTTTACACAATGCAATCCCAGATAACATCCCCTCTTAACAATCCGTCTGCGGATTATGTCTTCTACGAACGACCGATCCGTTCCGTAGATGTTTCCGGCTGGGCGACGGTAGAGCCCTCCGACGGCACACTCAACGAGATCTGGGTCAATGGTGTGAAACTGGCGAATCCTGCCTCGCTGTTTGCGTGGAGCGAACCGGAAAAAAGGTATAACTTCACCATCCCCGTTCCGGTTCAGAACGGCAGAAACATTGTCGACGTCACCCTCTTTTCCGGTCCTCCGCTGACCTGTGAAGAGTGTTACGGATGCGCGGTATCAAACCATCATTTCTATATCGAATTCCAGGGGGCGAAACAGTACCCCTCTATCCTGGTACTCAGAGATGAGGCAATGCAGCCCGCAGGTGATACGATGAAACTGGACACATCGAAGTTTCACATCCAGGTAACCGATCGCAATGGAAATCAGAATGGGAAATCTCCGGACCTGGTGACCGTGTGGATCAAGAATTTCGATAACAGCGACTCGATTTCCGTCATCTTGAACGAAACGGGCGATTCCACGGGTATTTTCGTCACGTCTTCGCCCATATCTGTCGTGGACCGGATGCCGGAAGAAAGTGGTGCCGGACAGATCGCGATGAATGGCGGCGACAGGGTAAGGATCTGGTATATCGATCCAACCGATTCGACCGATTCGTCGGAGGCGTATATAACGAGCAGGGCCACATTTCCGAGGGCGGTCCGCGGGTGGCTGAAGGACGTGAACGGAGACGGATCGGTGGACCACATGGTTGTCGAATACACAATCGCCGTGAAGGTGAATCCCGATTCCATCAGCGTCAATTTTCCCAGTTCCGGAACGACGATCATGACCAGGAACTCGGTCGACATGATGAATATCGAGGGCAGTCGCGTCACGGTCGGGTTCGCTCAACCATTGGCAAACGGTATAACAGGATTCACTTCGGCGCTATATGGCTCCGGGATGTCCTATTTGACTAGTGGTGGACTGGTGAGAAGGTCCGTTTTCGAAGTGTACGACAGCGTCGGCCCTGTGCTGAATGATCAGGCGGTCGTCAGTGAGCGGGGTGCCCCCGGAGACGACACTGTCGAGATCACGTTATCGGAGTTCGTCAAAAACACCGGACTGGCGGGCGAAGAGCTGTTTCTTCGAAGGGGTGGCATAGATCATCCAGTGACCGTTATCAGGATTCTTTCCGAAAATCCGGAACAATATTCGATGACGGTGCTCTGCAACGTGGGAGAAACGAGTTTCACGGCCGGCGATTCCCTGCGGTTCAACAGTGCGGGTCAGGTTTCCGATTTCGCGGGGAACGGTCCGCATCCGGAAAACAGGGCGGTTCCAGTTAGGATAAAAGCGGCCCTCCCCCGGATTATCGACGCTTCTTACCTCGATACGAACGCCGACGGGATAATAGACCTGGTCAGGATGGAATTCAGCAAGGATATCGATCTCGAACTCGTCGATATAGGTATAGAGTGGAACAGGCAAAAAATCGTCACCGTCGACAGTCTGTGTACATTCGTTCCCGGCAGTTCGGTGCAGATGACAATAGCAATCGGTGAATCATTCACAAATAACATAGTGGGAACGGGAGCGGCGGTACGCTGTGCCATGGTGGCTTCGGGCAATTCCGCAGACACCATATTCACCGAGGTCAATGACGGGGCTGCACCGGTCATCGATTCGGCCTGGTTCAATCTCTACAGCGGCGAGTTAACCGGCGCTCCGGTTATCGATACGCTTCGGATCGCATTCTCGGAAACAACGGATTCGGAATCCGTGAAAACGATAACCGTTTTCGGCCTTATGAATGGCCGGCAGATTCCATATACTTTCTATGTCGACAGCTGTCGCATGCTCACATTGAGGGATTACCTGTTTTATGGGAGAATCGAAGGGGTGGAGTTCCCCCGGACCGGAGACCTGATATGGCTTCATCCGACATCGTCGGTATCCGATGCCGGAGGAAACATACAGCAGTCGATCGATAACAGGCGGGCACCCGTCATTGTCTCTTTTGAAGTGGTAAAGCCGGGCAGCATCAAGAAATTCGTCTATCCCAATCCTTTCAACCCGGATAAGGGGCCTGTCATGATCAGGCTGGCGCCGCCGGTCGGTTTGCGTTTTCCCGTAGAAATCGATTCTTCGGCATGGATGGTTTTCTATGATAAAGTCGGCAATAAAATTACCGATAAAATACATTCGGTTCTTAATGGCACCGATGCGGTCCTGTACTGGAACGGGATAAATAAAAAAGGTAGAAAAGTCGGCGAGGGCACCTATCTTTGTTATCTCTATTTCCTAGGTGAAAAAGAGAAGGTTCCTATCGGTGTGATCCGGGAGTGATACGCAGCAGTGGCGAACAGTGTATCAAGTCATCATGTTTCCGGATAGGACAACGGAAAAGCCGAGGCGTTCCCGAATCGTGAAGTTCACGAAGAAAAGGGAGTAAACATACGCCACCAATTCATCGATAACCGAGCGGACGCCCTCACTCGATGTCCACCATCGGGAGGTATCGTAATTTCGGTTCACTATCGCGATAGACCCTACCTTGTATCCTTTTCCAAGCGCTTTTCTGAAGAGCAGGGCGCTTCTTCGCGTATGTGTCGAATGGGAATAGAGGATGAAACGTTTGAGAGGATTGCCGGTGCTGTCGATCCAGTTTTTGAAAGCGACTGCCGATGCATGTGTCCTGTCAACATTTACAAGATCTGAAGGGACAGGGATAATGAGGGAATCAGGGTAGGAAAGCTCGCTAAGTGTCGCCGCACCAAGATCGGCATAGGTTCCATACTCCTTCAAATATGATCCTGATTCGAGCGGCCCGCCGGTGACGAAAACCTTGACGGGTTTATCGTGATATTTTTTGACTATGGCGACAAAACAATAATCCGGAAGCCAGCCCTCGACGATGAGCGCATCGGCAGGGACCGGTTTTATTGGTGCCAGAAAAGAATGAATGGAACTCATGAATGAAAAAGAAACGGCAAGGAAAAAGAAAAGAATCAGGAACCATCCTGTTCCGGTAGGAACGCAGCACTCTTTTTTCCGGAATAATGAATGAAAAGTCCTGTAGCCCATGTCACTCCAGATGGTTAGCCGAAGCCTATAAAATATGTCAGGTGAATCCGTCTGTGGGTGCAATAATATACGCTCCGGTTGCGGAATTTGCGATGGAGCGGAATTTCAATACTGATTGAAGGTTTTATCCGAACCGGGATGTGGGAATCCGGTCCTTTTCATCCTGCTTATATACTATATTCCTAGTTCAAGACCAGTCCGGACTAAAAAGCCCGGCACCAGAAGCGTACTTCTGTGCCTGTTACCTGCAGACCGCGAGCTTTGGGTTGTTATTATCGTGAAGTCCAGGTTTTACGGGTTGAATCCGGTTCGGCATCCATATTACAGAGGAGAAGAACGATATGCTGAAAAGGAGCGCCATCCTGTTGCCACTGCTTTTATGCAGCTGTCTTTTCGAATCCGCCGACCAGGCTTTTGACAAAGGGATAAAACTGGCGAAGGAGGGAAAGGTAAAGCAGGCGTTCAAGTCTTTCAAATATGCCGCCAAAAAGGCTCCGGACAGCGCAAGATACCATTTCGCGGCAGCGCAAACCGCTCCCGACCAGAACAGTGCTTTCATGTATACGAAATATTCATGGGAACACGGCCTCAGGAACAGAGGGGTATTCCTTTCCCTTTTGAAATTGTCCCTTCATGTGGATAAGGCTAAAAAACTTGAGTATGCGTTGTCGTTATTCGGTGAGCTGCCCGACAGTGTGGCTACACCTCTGTTTAAGGGCGAGCTTTATCTCGAGTTCGGCAGGCCGGACAGCGCGTATCTTGTCTGGAATGCCGAATTCCAACAAACGGAAAACAGCGCGCTGTGTCCGAAAGTTGCCCAGGCGCTTCTCGGTCTGGGGAAAGCGGATCACGCGGTCAGGTTTCTTGTGGACTGCAAGAAAAAAGGGATACTCGATTCAGAAGGGTACAGTCACCTTGCGGCACTGCTTGCCATGTTGTACAACTACAGGGAAGTCGACCGCCTTTTTGAAGAACTTTCGATGAGCAATAATTTTAACGATCAGTTGCGTATAGAAAATGCGACGTACCTTGTCTTCAGTGACAGGTTCAAGGAAGCGGAACCACTCATAGATCGGCCCGCAGGGCCGGGAACTGCCGGAGCCAGGGCCCTGATCAATCTTCGTTTACGCACTTTGAAGCTGTACAGTGCATTGATGCAGGGAAGTCGAAGTGCTGCCGATTCCATTTATGATGCGGTTCCTTCCGATACGATAATGAAAAAAGAGATCAACCAACTCTTCGAAGCATTGAAAATTCTCGGGAAAAAAGATACCGGCTTCTATGAAGCCCTCAGGAAAGCTCGAGATCAGCTTCCGCCTGACCCCGTCACCACTGTTATTTGTGCGCGGGCAGCCCTTTCACGAAAAATGTTCAAAGAGGCAGCGGCATTGTACGGGAAATTACCCGGCATTGTATTGTGGTCTCCAAGAATCGTCGCCGAACGCGCACAGGCGATGGCGCTGGCCGGCAATGATGATGATGCTTTAAAGATCATCAGTTTCATGCACAAACAGCGTGTATTTACGAGGCACTCTCTTGAACTGTTCAGGAATCTCACTCTCAAAAAGGATCTCGTAGAAAAGAGTGAGGCAGCTCAGAAATTGCTTGAAGAGCATTACGACAACGATGTCAGTCTGAAGTGGAAAGGTCTTCTGCTCGCGATAAAAACGGAGAAAATCGATTCGGCTCTCTCGATCGCACGACAGCTTTCGACACAATATCCCGAGGATGAGCGATTCGTTACCACGAAATTGACTCTGCTGCTGATGAAAGAGGAGTACCGGCAGGTTCTGGCCGAGATACAGAACAGTTCTATCCCTTCCGTCAAACTAAAATCCATCGAGGCGGCAGCCTGGAAAGGTGTTGGAGATACCGCTCAGGCTATCCAGGCATACGAGCAGGCGATCGGTGTTCGCAGGGAACCGCTGCTGCTGATGCAACTCGCAGAAATGTATTTCCAAAAGAAAGCTTACGAGAAAGCAACGGGACTTTATACAGAGCTACTCGGCGATACCACGGAAACCCGCCTGAAAGACAGCCTGCAGGTGGCAATTCTACTGAACAACAATGCATGGACAATGATGACTGCGGGAAACCAGGATCTTACAGCTGCCCTGGCGATGGCCCGAAAGGCGTACGAACTCGTTCCCCAGAACCTTCATATCATCGACACGTACGCCTCAATTCTCTACCAGGCGGGAAAATACAAGGAAAGTATAGAACTGCTCGAAAAAAGCACTCTCGTACCAAGACAGAAACGTCTGCTTTGTCACCTGTCACGATCTCTGGAGAAACGGGGAGAGATCAACAAGGCGAAAAGATACCTGGAAGATGCATTGCTGCTCAAGGAAGGAGATCAGAAACTTTCGCCGCTGATGTCGGATTCCCAGATCAGGGAGGAAATCCGGAGACTCAGTGAAATAAAATAGATCGTTGAGTTTTCTCGTCCGGATTCGGCAATCCGGGCGAGTGTACTCTCTTCCCTCCGATTTTTCCTTGCTTCCGGAGAAAAACCGGGAGCCGCTTAACCCCCAACCGCTTGGGAAAGGGCGGTAATTACCCTGTCCTGCCGTTCCGTCGTTAAACCGGGGAACATGGGAAGCGAGAGGATCTCATCCGAGGTTTTTTCGGAAACAGGAAAATCTCCTTTGCGATAATGCAGGTTGAGGTAAGCTCTTTGTAAATGAAGCGGAATCGGGTAATGCATACCGGTGCCGATTTTTTCTTTTTCGAGCGACAATTGGACTTTTTTCCGGTCGGAAATCCGGACGACATAGAGATGATAGATCGATTCCGCCCAGGAAGGCTCCTTGAGGCAGGTACAATTCTTCACTGAAGCAAGCTTATCCGAATAATATTTCGCGCATTTTCGTCGTGATTCGTTCCATTGAGGCAAACGCTTCAGTTTGATATCAAGAATACCGGCCTGGAGTGCATCAAGACGTCCATTATATCCTTCGATTTCATGAATATATTTTTCAACCTGTCCGTGGTCGCGCAGCATCCTGACGGTCCGATCGATTTCAAGGCTATTTGTGGTGACCGCTCCACCTTCACCCATCGCCCCGAGATTTTTACCGGGATAAAAACTGAAAGCGGCTGCATCTCCGATCGATCCGGCGACAAGCCATTTGTTTTCTCTTTTTGAGTAATATCTGGCGCCGTGAGCCTGGCAGGCATCTTCGACGACCACCAGATTGTACTGTCGCGCCAGTTCCATTATTGGATCCATATCGGCGATCTGACCATAAAGGTGAACCGGAACAATCGCGCGCACCGGCCGCTGCCATCGTTTTGAAATGAGTGTTCTGGTCCTTGTATCGAACAGACATTGATTTTCTAAATGGTTCCGAAGTTTTTCGGGATCCATCGAGAATGTCGATTCATCGATGTCCACAAATTCGGCAATTGCCCCAGCCTGTGAAATACCCTCAACAGTAGCAATGAACGTGTTCGGAACGGTTATCGCGACATCTCCCTTACGGATGCCTGCGGCTATGAGGGCGAATCGCACCGCATCGGTACCACTGTTCAGGGCTATGCCATAGGTGGTGGTACAGAATTCCGCGAAATTCTTTTCGAATTCCTTGACCATTGGGCCACCGATGAATCCGGCCGTTCTGAGCACTTTCAAAAAAACCGATGTAAGTTCCTGTTCCAGTTCGATATGTGGAGTTACAAGGTCCAGAAAGGGAATGGCATCCTGACTCATAACAGCTCCTTGGAAATTGAGGGGAATGTAAAAAAAATGATCAAAAAAAATGCCGTATAGATTGTAAAAAGACCGCGGGTTTTTCCCGCAGTGGAAACCGCTACATTGCAGCGGTCTAGAGAAAAATTTTTTCCCGAATGTATTTAACCCAAGCCGAGCGATTCTCTTCCGCTGTGAGACTGAAACTGTGCAAAAACGCTCGACACACCTCTCCGGGTGAATCAGGGCTTTTCGCATTCCATCTTCACATGGCATTAAACCTCTCTCTAAAAGAATCGCTCAGTGTAGGTTTAAAAATACATCATGTTCATATTTCAGGCCACCCGTTCAGGTCGAACGTTTAAACCTTGGTCGAACGTTTTATTATACGATGAGATGCTAAGCGGTATAGCAAAAACAGCATAAAAGCGCTTGATCCTTACGCTTGAAAAACGAAATGACAATCGTCCGATCAAGGTTAAAGTAAAATGCAAAACCTGGTTCCTTTTCCTTCTTCTGACCAGCAGAGAAGACGACCGCCCATCGAATCGATCAGAGTTTTGCATTGATAGAGGCCGATACCGATTCCTTTTTCTTTTGTCGAGTTGAAGGGTTTGAAAAGGCGCTGCTCGATGAACTGCCCGCTCATGCCTGGGCCGTTGTCTTCGATGACGATAAAGACGAGATGGCATTCCCGCTCGAAAACTGTCAGGCCGAAACGACAGGTATCTTCATGCACCATTGAGGTCAAGGCTCCGGTGGCACAGGAGATCATTCCCTCCTTTTTACCGATTGCCTCGATCGCATTAATGATCAGATTGTCCAAAATGTAGGAAAGCGCGGTGGCATCTGCCGAAACAAGAGGAATCTCCGAAAGTTCGGTCCGGATCGAGATATGCGAAGGAAGCCCGAGCCCGGCCTGTTCAATCACGGATCGGACTATATCATTGCAATTAAAAAGAGTTTTGGACAGGAGTTCCTTTTTTGGGGGGGACTGAAGCCTTTTGATGAGATTGTCGAGATTGCCGGAACAATTCTCGAGAGACCGAAGCAGCAGTGGGTGAAACTCGGGATTACCGATGTTGGCGTGCGCGTTTTTCGTGACCAGAGAGAGCGTTGCGATCTGATTCTTGATATCGTGGACGATAAAGGAAGCCATATGGTTGAATGATTCGAACTGTTTTTGTTCAATGCGTTCGCGTTGAATCCGATCCCTGAATATTGCAGTGCCGACCGATTCGGAAAACATCCTGATGATCATCAGATCTTCAGAATCGAAGTGCCGGTTTTTAGCACTGATTAGCAGTATTCCAAGCAGGTTTTCTTCATGCCTGATGGGAAATAGATGTGAGATCGATAATTTCCTCAGAGTCGAAAGCTCCTTTTCAACGGCGACCCGTATAACCTCCGCTGCCGGTTTGTCGATTTCTATGGCATCGGCGGTATTGTCTTCAAAAAGACCGATGAGAAGAGAATCCGCGCGAAGGATAGTTTTTTCCTGTGACGGAAATGCCGGTTCGTCAAATGAGTGGAAATAGTTTTCAGCCGGTGAACGGAGAAAAACGGAGGCATTGCCGACAATAATGGTGAAACGAAGATTGTCTATTAACGCCTGTATTGTTCTTTGTACATCTCCGGTTGTTTGATGTGCGCTGTGAAGCCGAAGCAGTTGATCGCGGTAATCGTACTTGGATTTATAAATGTATTTTTTTGTCAGGGCAGTGATGGTCTTCCGCATATGTGGCGAAAAGATGGTGATAATCCCCAGGAACAGAAACGAAAACAGGAACACGAACTCTTCGAATTCATCGAAATGAATGCCGAGCAGGCGAACGGCGAATGCGATCAGACCGAGGAATACCAGAAAGAGGCCGAAAAAAAGAATGGTTATGGAGGTATACACCATTCCGCGTCCGATTACGATCTGTTCATTCCACAGGCGGTATCGCATTAGGCCGATAATGATTCCGGGAAAAAAGACCGCGCATAGTGCGATATGAATCCGGATAATTTCGAAACTGAGGAACTGATAAAATAGAATCCGCACCAGCATCACCATCGAACCAAGGGCGATTAGCCCGGTGCTTGCAAGATAGAGGACGAATATCCTTTTCTGCATGGTAGTGGCGTTTCGGAATATTTTTTCAACGATGTAGAGAGTAAGGAGGTGGTAACAGAATAGAATGACAAAAAGGATCTCCCCGATCAGGTTGAGTTGAACCAATGTTCCGGAATCGATTGTGCGGTATTCGAACCATTGCATCGAAAAAATCGAAAAAAGTATGAAAATGATCGCGGACCTCCAGAAGATTCTCAATCGAATCGGACGGGAGCCCATGCTTATAAATGACCCGATACCGTCATGCCCTAAAAAACTCAACGTGAGTTCAAGTAGTGAAAGCGCGATAAGAAAATGAAGAACAACCGATGTGTTTATCAGAGCTGTCCTGACGCTTGGATTAGAATAGAGTGAGGCGAAGAATTCCATGTATCCGGTCAACACGATAAGAAGAGACAGTATCGGCAGCATCAAGCGTCCGAGAGGCCAGTCTGACTTGATTGAAAAAAGTAGCCCCCCCAGTATGCCTGTCGCTCCGGTAATTGCGATGAAGAGAATGTACGTCATATAGAATAGTGATTCAGATAACCCGAATCCGGGGGATCCGATTGTGATGTTTTGAAACCACGGGTCGCCACCGCCATTCCTGAATCGCAAGGAATCAGCGGTAGCGGGTCAGGCCATGCGCACTTACCGTTTCGTAGCACCGCCATGACGATGTCCCCGAAGCAGGATCCGCGAAGGAATCGTCCGATTTTATCAGTATACCATTTTTGTTCGGTGCAGGCCATGACGGCTTCCATTACTTACTGTTGTGGTAAGGCAACGTTAACACGAAGAAAACCACCGGCTCTGCCGATGGAGTAAGGCGGTATCATAGAACCGCATTCTTCTTTTTCCCCGTGCTGTTGCACTCTCCATCAAGCCACCGTCCATAGCGGTTGCAGTTCACTCCATCCGCTCCGGGCATGACGATGGCCGGCAATAAAATAACAATTACCTGCCTCGATAAGAGAGGACAACGTGATCCCTATGGGATTTTCAGCAAGGGGACCACGGCGTTGTCACTCCGTTCCTTAAGCGTAAGGAATCCAGTGCCTTCGGCACTGTTTCTTTTAACCGCTTTCGGCCGTGGGGCAGGACAGCAACCTCGGGCGCAGGACGCCCGGCTGTCTTTTCGCGGGCTATATCATCGCCATTCTTGAAGCGTAAGGAGTCCAGTGCTTCGCACTGTTTCCGTTATACCGCTTGGCTCGCTCAAGCCAGACCACGGCTTTTAGCCGTGGTAGTTGATTTATCGGCGGTGTCTATTATGGAATATTCGATCATGTCGGATCGGTGTCATGATTTCCGGGAGGAGGGAGCGAAACCTCCACAGGTACACTCAACGGCTATTCCGTCCCCGCTGGACGCCGGATCGTGTTTTTCGAGGTCCTCTTCTCCAATATTCTAATTGCGAAAAGAAACCCGAACAGAAGAACCAAAATCAAGGCAAAGAACACGATTCCGCCGTGATGATGAAGATCACTGTCCGTGAGCCAGGCGGTATCGACCCTTTCCGCCAAAATGGTCAGAGTAGAAATGCGTATACCATTTTTAAGAAGCGTAAGCGGAATTACACTAAGAAAAAGGCAAATTTTACCGGAAAACGTAGACAGAAACAGGTGACCCCCAAGAAGGGCAGTAATTAGAAGCGCCGTACTGGAACGGATACCGCTGCATTCCTGTGCAATGAAGATGCTGATTGAAGGTAAATGGAACGTGAGCTTTTCCCTGATATAATTCATACCGCTCAGGCCCAGAATGATGTCGACCACCTCTGCGGAACCATATTGAAAAAAAGTTATAATCAACGATACCATTTTAGAAGGCAGCGGTATCATCAACAGGAGGAGAAGCCATCCGAAAATTGTTTTTTCAAAGATTATACTACCGAAAAAAACGTGCGTCACACCTATAATAATGAGTAAAAATGAAATGATGGAGAAATCCAGAGAAATGATGGGATATTTTACATTGTCTATACAACGTGAAAACAGGAATACGGCAATTCCGGATACTGAAACGAGGATTCCGGGGAATACCGCCGGCTTTGGGGACAGGTGAATGTTTTTTGTTTCACGGAGTACAAAGAAAATTGAAAGAAAGGGGACGAGGAGAATCTGGGAATATATTTCATTTTTACTCGAAAGCTCAAAGAGTCTGATCAGCGAAGTGAAAAAAACGGTACATATTCCGATAAGAGACAACGGATATCCGAGTTTCCGTATTTTAATCGGAGTCGCCGTAAAAACCTCCTCATTGACCACGCAAATGGCTTCTCACTCCTGCCCGGCCGAAATCTGCAGGGGTCAATAATAACCCCTGTTCTCCGACCGGCATTGAGCGTACACCTTTATTACTAGCCGATGCTCATGTACCTTTGCTATTTTCCAGTGGTTTGGTCGAGAAATCACCGGATTTATGCCAGCGCGGTAAGGCGCAACTACGAGATATGCGGCATTAACTCGTTTTTTGCGACCCGCTTATAACAAGCCACCGCCTGTTGCGGTGGTAGATGACTTCCTGACCAATTTTTTTATCCTGTTTACATGACCTCGGCCGAGCCCCTTCACTTCGCAACCCAGCTCGAAATAACGACGTATTCTATTGTCGTCGAGTATTCCGAAACAGTCGATGATGGCCGCTGGCTTGCCGATTTGCTTGACTATGTCATCGGGTTGAAGATTCATGTAGTGGCTGTGGCGCACGGCCAGTATTACCGCATCGACATCGGTGAGAGAACTCTCCAGATCCTGGCTCACGGACAGGTTCGAAAGTTTTTCCTGGTTACGGAAAAAACGCTTGAGGCTGTGATCGTTCGAGGGGTACGAATCCTGCGCCTCGAACTCCCACCAGTGCTCGACATATGGATCATGCACCCGCAATTCCGCGCCCATTTCCGTCAGTTTTCTCACGATCAATTCCGAGCCGCTGTATCGGGTATCGCCTACGTCCTCCCGGTATGAAGCTCCTAAAAGCAGGACTTCGGCCGCGGCTATAGGCCGATCCATGTTGCGCAGGGCGTCGCGTGTCATCTGAGCGACCCTCAGTGCCCGTGTATCGTTGATATTGATCGCTGTCGGAGTGATCCTGAAAATGTTATCGTTCCAACCGAGAATGTGCTTGTACGCCCACATTCCCAGACCACCATCTTTGGGCAGGCAATATCCCCCGATTCCGGGGCCGGGAAAAATCAGGTTGCTGTGAGTGGGCCGCACTCTTATCGCCTTTATGACTTTTGTGAGGTCCACACCATTCTGCTCGGCGAAAAGGCTCCATTCATCGAGAAAAGCCAGTATCGTGGCCCTGTAACTGTTTTCGACTATTTTGGCGGTTTCCGATTCGATAGGCCGGTCCAGAACCGTTAGTGGATACTCTTTCGTATTGAGGACATCGTTCAGGAAAGAAACCACCCGTTTCTTTGCTGTTTCATTTACGCCCGAGCAAACCCGCCAGAAATCACGGATGCTTTTCACGTATTCGCGTCCGGGCATGACTCTTTCGTAACTGTGGGCGAGCAGAGGCTCGGAGGTAATTCCACGTTTCCGGAAAATTTTTTTGAACTGAGGATATGCGACCTGTTCGGTTGTTCCGGGCGCGACGGTCGTTTCGATCAGAACTAGGCAATCCGGTTTTATCCGCTCGGCTATGGTGCCGAAGGATTTTTCCAGGGCGGCCATATCGGTCCTCCCTGTCTGTAAGTCACCCAGTGATTCTTTGAGGTAATCGCATTGAACGTCAACGACCACGCAATCCACCAGTTTAAGAACATCTTCGTTGAAGGTTGCGGTCAGGGTCTTTTTTTCGAGAACGCATCGTCTGATCATCGGCTCTACTTCCGGATCTTCGGCTTTTACCGGAGATTCACCACGATTGAGAAGGTGAATCTTCCAGAAACTCCGGACACTGGGTCGCTGCACTCCGACGACGAATTTTGACGGCTCTCCTGAGCCGCTCTCACTGTCCGCGACGATCGCGGCCATAACAGCACCGACAAAACCAACACCTAATACTGCAACTACTTCACGTCCCTGACTGCGATTTTGGTCGATCAATGCGGCTACACGTTCAAATTCGCAGTTGAAATCCTCTTTTGTGGGCAAGGCGAATTTTTCACCGGCAGGACTAACGCTGAATTCAGGTTCTCTGTTTACCATACATTTCCTTTATTTCAGTGTTGAAGGGAATGGCCTGCCCCCGGACGTGTCCATTTGTGCGGTCTGCTTCATGGTTTTCGCAATCAAAGCGGAACTGCTTTCCCGAACGTATCCTGATCGATATTCCCACCGCGGCCCCAATTTCGTCCGGACCAAGTCATACAATGGAAAATAGCAGGAAGCACTGGACTCCTTACGGTTCAAAAATGGTAATGATACTACAACCGAGCATCTCATCACAAATGAATCGTCCGATGCAGATAAAAAAAGGTCATTTAGGTGGAAAATTGAAATATAGCTTATTTTACCGTGTTCGATCCAGAAATATGGAAAAATGAGATACGGCAGGGAAGAGTTTGGCGTCAAGCCGTCGCAGCACTATTCCCACTCGGAGGCATTAACGATCGAGTATTGTTGTTTGTAAAGTGGTCGGGGTTCGATGAGAGAGTCCGTTTCCGAGCCCACTACGTGGAGGAGAACCCCTCCGAAAGGAGGGGTACGAAAAATTATCTCTTTTCTTGCGCTGGCGTTCTAGAAATAATGCAACCGCTTGCTCCAAGACGGGTTTCGGGCCTGGATTTGCCGCTCAGGTCAAATCCGGGAGACCGGACAGGGTTCTTCCGGTCGGGTCCACGGTCGAGATTGTTGATGATAACGGAAACGGCACTTTTTCTGTTTCCGAGTGCCCCGATCCGGGGAATCGCGGCATTAGTGGTCTGACCGGTCGAAAATTCTCCATCGCTCATCCAGTTTACATCATTTTTGTCGATGTCGCTGATCACAAGTGGAAGCTTGTCTCTGGCGGATTGAGCCTGGTCTAGAATATCCCACTGCAGCCAGCTGATTTCCAGTTTTTCCATGAGTGTGCCCTGATATTCGTATCCATCCATTGCTTTCATTTCGTTCGAACCTTCGGTCAGGCACATGAATTCGGTGTTGATACAGGGGTAGTGATCATGAAGATCGACAACCCTGGTGCTTGCATCGCGCCAATACCCATGAAAGCCGACAAGCGTTTTTTTCCAATCGATTCCTCGAAGTGAATCGGCGACCTGGACTGGAGTTCTTCTGGAATATCCGACCTGGTTGAATGATAGAATGATACAAGGAGTTTCCGGGGAATTCGAGTCACAGATTTTCCATAACGATTCGAAGTCGCGGAGATTCTGCTCGGTATAGCTGTCGGGCTGATCGAATTTAGGCTCGTTGGTGAGCTCGAAAACCACGTTTGTACAACTTTTGTACCGCATCGAAAAACGTTTCCAGAACGCTTTCGCATTGTCCAGGTTATATGTTCCCGGAGTATCGTGAAAATCGATTATTGCGTATACTCCGGCGCGGTCGGCCATTGAAACAAGAGTGTCGAGAATATCCTGGTAGCGATCCAGAGAGTAGTTGTTTGCCTTGTCCGTCCGATAAGCGCAGGAGATACGAACCGCATTGAACCGGTTTTCCTTCATCAGGTCCCAGGGTTCTGCGCTCAGCGCCCAGTCGGTTTTTTCAGGCATCCATCCGTAGATCCAGAAAGTACCTCCGCGAAGGCGTGTTCCCTTGTCCGAGACAAGCGTATTGCCCGAAATATAAGGCCGGTTGCGGGTTGCGCGGACAAGAGGGGTGACTGAAGAGGTGTCGGATGATGGTTCACCGACCGAGGTGTCGATCGGTTCTCCTCCGGAGGATAATGTCCAGGTGCAGTCGTTCTTCTTGAGGTCTGCAATGACTTTGGGCAGATTTCCGGTCGCGCTGGCTTGATTATCGAGAATATCCCACTGCAGCCAGCTGATTCCGAGTTTTTCCATGAGCGTACCCTGGTAAGCATAGCCATCCATGGATTTCATTTCATTCGAACCTTCGATGAGGCACATGAATTCGGTATTTATGCAGGGATAATTGTTTTTGAGGTCGACGACCCTTGTGCTTGCATCACGCCAATAACCGTGAAATCCTACCAGTGTCTTTTTCCAGTCGATACCCCTCAGTGAATCTGCAACCCGGGCTGGAGTTCTTCCGGAATAACCGACCTGATTGAAGGAAAGAATGATGATTGGGGTTTCCGGAGCGTTCGTATCGCAGATCTTCCATAATGCCTCGAAATCGCGAAGGTTTTGATCGGTATAGCTCTCGGGCTGGTCGAATTTCGGTTCATTGGTAAGTTCGTAGATCACATTTTTTCGATTTTTATAACGTGATGCGAAACGGTTCCAGAATGCCCGTGCATTTGCCATTGTGTAGGTACCGGGCGTATCGTGAAAATCGATGATCGCGTAAATACCCGCACGTTCGGCCATGTTTACCAGGCTGTCAAGGATAATTTGGTACCGGTCGAGCGAATAATTATTCGCTTTGGTAGTACGGTAAGCGCAGGTGAGGCGAACGATATTGAATTTATGTTCCCTTATAAGATTCCAAGGGGTGGGGCTCAGCGCCCAGTCGGTTTTTTCAGGCATCCACCCGTAAAGCCAGAATGTGCCGCCACGGAGCCGGTTTCCGTGATCGTCCACAAGCGTATTTTCGTAGATTTCGGGCCGGCCGATCGATTGTGCGGTGGTTTCGAAACAAATAACCGGGGCCAGCAGTAGAAGAACCGAAAGTGCTGAGAAGGGCGATAGAACTGGACGAACAATACTTTCCTGCTTCATTGTTCACCTTTCTTTATTGAAGTAACAACTTTGACCAGAACAGAAACCGTAGTGCGGAATCCGGTATGGCCGTGATGAAAAATATGTCATTGACCACGCATGCATTTCGGAAAAAGACATCGGGAGACTGGTGCTCTTCATTGATGGATTTCAACTCATGTGATACTATTGGTCGAAAAAACGGCGTGCTCTTATTCGGCTATGATATAGAGATTCGGGATCCAAGCCGGCTTTCGGGTTGATCTGGCGGAAATACTGTAATTCTTCAACTCAATGATCGCGGCCATGGTGGCCTTTACAATACGTAGTGATAAAAATGATAATGACACAATGTAACCTATATTCAAGTGCTCAGCGATTTTTTTCGAGAAAGGAAAGATGCCGAGTGAAGATGGCATTCAAAAAAAACCGGAAATACCAGGAGAGGTATGCAGGGCATATTAAAGTGACATACTCGACCGGTACCTTCCATCTCTACGAAGAGGAATCGCTGGACTCAGGTTTAAATTTTCGATGGAATTTACCATTCCGTAATTCATATCTCCCAATATATATCCATGATCCGAACAATACAACAGGAAAAGATATCGACCTATGTAGTTGAAATACTGAATTTTAGATTTTATGGCCGCTCAGGAAGATCGATTAATTGGATCGATGTGACGGTTAGTTATGATAAGATATGGAGCGGTAGAGGGCAGAACGCTCAAGCCAGACCACGGCTTTTAGCCGTGATAGTTGATTGAAGACGACAGGCAAAAGCATCAATGAACCTGGGGAGGCAGTACGGGTTCTGCAACGGCATAATCACCGGCAGCTTCCGTTTGACCGAAGGCGAAACAGTCAATCTGGACTACGATTGGAAATCAGACCGATTTCATTTAGACCGGCAGAACCATCGCGTATACCCATCCTATTACATGTCTCATTACGTATCGCCAATAGCGAAATCTGCGGATGATTCCGGCACGTTTTCCGAACTGTTCGGGAACCGAAATGATTCCCGTCGCTATACTGTCACCTAGAACCTTTTTGTAAATCGCATGTGTTTTTCTGGAATGAGCACCAAGTGTTACAAGCTGGACTCGTGGTGTATCAATACCCGAATTTTCTATCCAGAAGCCTAACAATCGTGCCGAGGTAAGTGTACGGTGGCTGGATGGTATAGTATCGGTCAGTAGTACGATGGAGGTGAGTGGTACACGGTTTTTGATCAGGTAAACCACATTGTTCCTATGGACATGGACGTTTTTTTCTTTTGAAACACCGCATATCACCAGGGCCGGGGCCCTGTTTTCCTTGAATACCTGTGCCGCTTTACGAAATGTTTCAGGAGATGTCCATGCCTCCACGACGACAATATTGGGTTTGTCGATCGGCGATGAATGGGAAAGGAAAGCCGCGATTCGGGGGATGAACGGAATCGAAACGGCGAATATAGCGAGCGATAGAATGATGATGGTTATAGCGATACCGATAAGAGTAGTGAACGGCCGGGGGCCAAGCACTATCGGCATTGCGGACAGCCTGTTCGAAACGGGCATTTTCATGCCGGATAATATGTGATTATAACTCACTTTTTTATTAAGCATCCTGAAAAACCCTCCCAGAGTCCGAGATGAGGAGACACCGGCTCCGGCGGTGGTAGTTGACCGCGACGAATAAGGCATTTCAGCACAATCGGTACCCCCTGTGGATTCATGTGATTTTTTTCCTGTCTACAAAACGTGCGATAGAATCAACGCTGTCGAGATTTTCCGGGAGCAGCTCGTCATCATTGATCGTAATGCCGAATGTGTCCTCCACGAATTGAACTATTTCAAGAACACCTGTGGAATCAATGATGCCTTCTTTCAGAAACGAAGTTGTATCCGAGAGTCTTTCTGCATCTCCGAAAAGGAAATTTTTAATGATATGTCTGCGTATCTGGTCATGATGTGACATTCAATCTCCCTTCCTGAGTTGTCATAAGGTGGTGTGTTGATGAAGACCCATATGATAAATAAGCAAGGACCATGCCGACCGGGAGCGCTTCCGTAACGGTGTTAACCGGAGTTTCGGTAAAAAAAAATCTAAAAAACGAGGCGCGCCGAAAAAACAAATGTAAAGATCAAAAGGACAAAGCACTTCCCTTCGATGTGGAATAAGTCCGCATCGTAAAGAATCCTCCAAGCCATATTTGACTGAGATAGCTTTTACATGTAGAAAATCGACAGGAATCGATCAATCCAAATTATTGTCTGTTTGTCGCAATGGACAATTACTATTTTTAAAGTAAGGTACGCTTTTGTAAGGAGTCCAGTGCTTCGCACTGTTTTCCGATATACCGCTTGGCCCGCTCAAGCCAGACCACGGCTTTTAGCCGTGGCAGTTGATTGCGAATGTGTTTAAGAAATGCAAAAAAAGATGGCCGGATGCATTCATAATCCTGTAGAAACGGAAAACGATATGTACGATAAACCAATATGGCTTCTTCATGAAACGCTGGTACATGCAGCGGATAAATATGGTAAAAAAGTCGCAATGATCACGGCGGGGGTCGAATACTCTTATGAAAAAATGCTCAGTGATACTGAACGAGTGGCAGCGTTATTCCTCGATAAAGGTCTCCGCAGAGGCGATCGAGTTATCATATTTATGGAAAATTCCTATGTTTCGGTTATCTCTTTATATGCGGCATTGATGGCTGGAGGTGTTTTCACCGTCATCAATCCGCAGACCAAAAGAGATAAATTCGCATATATTCTATCGGACAGTGGCGCCAGAATCGTGGTGACCGAGAGGCGCCTGATTCCAATTGTCATTGATACGAAAAGAAAAGGAAAGGATGAGATCACGATTTTGTATTCTACCGAAGGAGTCGGGAATACGGGGGTTGAAAAGGAGTACACCCATGTGCAGGAAATATTCGGTGCATTGTACGATACAGGTCCGATGACTCAGTTGAAAAAAACGATTCCGATTGATCTCGCAGCGCTCATTTATACTTCGGGAAGTACGGGAAATCCCAAAGGCGTGATGATGAGCCATCAGGCAATGCTCTTTGCCGCACGGAGCATTTCGTATTACCTGAGAATCGATTGTTCCCATACAATCATCAACGTACTCCCTTTGGCTTTCGATTATGGTCTTTACCAGGTGCTGATGAGTGTCGTGTGCTGTGCCACCGTCGTGGTAGAACAGTCATTTGCATATCCGGCTGAAATCGTCAAAAAAATAAAGGAGTGCAGCGTAACCGTGTTTCCCGGGGTCCCAACCGTTTATACGACGCTCATCGCGATGCACCGCAGGAATCGGATAGAAATTACGGGTGTCACACGTTTGACCAATACTGCGGCTTCACTTCCACCGGACTATACTGAGGAGTTGCATCAGATCTTTCCAAATGCCCTTCTTTTTCGAATGTATGGTCTTACAGAATGTAAGAGGGTATGCTATCTGGAACCGGAACTGGCGGATAATAAACCTTCGTCGGTGGGAAAGGCGATACCGGGGACCGAAACATGGATACTCGATCAGGAAAATAAGGAATGCGAACCTGGTGAGCCGGGAATACTATATGTTCGAGGACCTCATGTCATGATGGGATACTGGAACGCTCCTGAATTGAGCGCCCGTATGCTGCACATCGGCCCATTCCCGGGGGAGAGGGTATTGTGTACCCACGACTGGTTCAGGAAGGATGAGGATGGAGATCTTTATTTTCTTGGAAGAACGGATGATATCATCAAATCGAGAGGTGAAAAGGTAAGCCCGGTGGAAGTGGAACATGCGCTCGTCGCATTGAAAGGAGTACGAGAAGCGGCGGTCATTGGAGTTCCCGACGAGCTGCTCGGACAGGCAGTGAAAGCATTCGTGGTACTCGATAATTCATCCATCACGGAACAGGATATCCTCAAACATTGCTCGGAGCATCTGGAAAATTACATGGTACCCAAATATATAGTGGTGCTGTCGTCGTTGCCGAAGACCGATACGGGTAAAATCACCAAGAAAAATCTGTCCTGAATATCATGGGTGGAAGGTTGGCTGAAGAATTGAAAACACCCGTAAAAGGTAAGATGTACCGTTTATTATACGAAAAAATCGCCACTGCCTGTATTTTCATGCAGGATTTTCCGGATGAAACCGCGGAAACTACACTAAAGTCGCTATGGATGACAGCTGCCGGAAATCCATGTCCCGCTCATTCCGCAAATATGGCGAATCTTCCCGAGTTATCATTGGCGCAGAAAGGAGTCCTGGAGGATTTGATCGAAAAAAGGTTGGACGGAGTGCCGTTGGCGTATTTAACCGGGCAAACAAATTTCCTGGGTTTGAGGATGTTGTGTGAACCTGGAGTGATAATTCCCAGGCCGGAATCGGAACTGCTGTGCAGGACAGCGCTACACTCTGTTGCCGCCGGCACTATAGCAAAAGGGTGCGTGAGAGCGATCGAAATCGGCTGCGGAAGCGGGAATCTTTCATGCGCTCTCGCGATGTGCTGTAAGAGAATGGAACTTTATGCAACCGATATCGAAGAGAAATGCATCAGGCTTACAGATAAAAACATACGAGCCCACGGACTTGAAGGCAGGGTATTCGCCAAAAAGGGGGATCTTTTCGGACCTCTTTACGGATTGCATCTGGAAGGGACCGTCGACATTGTCGTTTCGAATCCTCCCTATATTCCTTCGGAAAAGCTGAATTCGGAATTGTCATATCTGACCCGGTACGAGCCGGAAGCCGCATTTAACGGGGGAGCATACGGGTTTTCTATGCACCTTCGTCTGATGAAAGAGGCGTTGATATTTTTGAGAACCGGAGGATCGCTTCTATTCGAGTTCGGAAGGGGACAGGAACGGCAGGTGAGGATACTGTTTGACAGGGTGAGCGGTTACCTCAATCCCCCGCAATTTCTTTACGATTTCCACGGAGATCCACGGGTGGTTTCCGCTTTGAAAACCGAACAATGATATGCGAAGTGCGGTAATGCACAAAAGCGGAACAATTCGGCAGGACTCCAAATAACTGCGGTAGATCCGTAAACGGCCGGATCGTTTTCCGTATCTGACCGGTGGGACGGAACTCTCCGTGAACGGTACTCAAAGCTCATGAAGGGGGCGGAGGCCTTTTGCGAACTCTTCCGAAGAGTGGTTTTGAGGGCAGGGTACCGTCACCTTTGCGATAGGGCCGGCTTTTGGCGGTCCCCAGAGGGTAAGAGAAGGAACTTCCCGGGATACTGTGGTGCCCGCCAGAATGACCGAACCCTTACCGATTCGCACACCGGGCAATATGACGCAGTGAGGGCCGATGAAAACATCTTCCC
>CAZGVZ010000001.1:24678-25824 GCA_964529145.1 uncultured Fibrobacteraceae bacterium
TGATTACCGGCCTGGAATATTCTTTAGGCTTTTTCGGCCCGGCATAGAAATGCGCGAAAATTGTGGTCCGTAAACCGATCACGGCGTTATCCCCTATAGTGATCGCATCCGGGTGGTTATCATCGATATACACAAGCTGACTCAGCCACACGTGTTTTCCGAGGTGAACACCCCTCAGCCGCTGAAGCGCCGGCCTTATCGTATATCCGCCAGGAAAACGGAAGGCGCACAGGTTCAAAAACCGGTTTATGATGTCTCTTATCATGATATCTTTTACATCATGTTCGGGTCAGAGATTTCAAGAGCAAACCGCAGGCAGAGCCGGTGGTTCCTTGTGTTTAATCCCGGAAGTGTTTTTTTACAGGTGCCGTACCACACGGTAAATAATGAAGAACGCCGGGTATCATTTCCTGAACAGAAGAAGACCTCTGTTTTTTATAGAGTGAAGTTTCGAAAGAAGGAGAAGAAACATGCGGCTCGCCCCACCCCCGTGTTTTTCGAAAGTTCCTATGACACTTGTGAAAATCCCGTTTTTACCTGAAAGTCCCGCTTTGAACTGGTAGACTCCCGGATTGCGCCTTTTATTGATCCCTCCGAAATCGAGGAAACGGACCTTCCGTTCCTTCAGATACTCTATCAATTTCCACCAGGAAAGGTATGACGCATTGGTTTTGAGCGCCGCGGCGCTGGTACCGGCAAACAAACCGATGGCTGTGTCACCATGGAGAGAAAACATGATGAATGATACAGGATCCTCATGTAACTCTGTAAGAATGATTTTAAGTTTGCTGGATTCAGGGAGATGCTCTTGAAGCCGGGCATACCGGTGAATATCGATGAAGGGTTCGAATCTTTTTCGTGTCAGTAATTCATGATATATCGACAGGGATTTCCTTAAAAACGATTTGTCCTCACCGATACTAACCCGCAGGCCGCTTTTTTCGGCCTTGTAAAGGTTGGAGCGCCAACGATGATCGGTTCCCTTCAACAGGTCCCCGGTCGGCAGTTCCAATGGGAGAATGATCGTGTTGTAGGTGGCTGCAACGGAATCGGGGACCTTCATGAAACCTTTTCGCAGAAGGCAATCTGTTATATCTTCCGCCCATGGCTCGTGAAGGTAAACTGCGGGAATTATCCTGAGCGACT
>CAZGVZ010000002.1:0-11569 GCA_964529145.1 uncultured Fibrobacteraceae bacterium
TTGCCACACTCCGTTCGGGATGGCTGGGGACAGGACCCAGGGTAGCTCTGTTCGAGCGCGAATTCGCCGTGTATAAGGGAGTTGCCAATTCGGTAGCGGTTCATTCGTGTACCGCGGCGCTCCATCTTAGTTTACTCGCCGCCGATCTGCCCCCCGGTTCAGAGGTGATCACTTCTCCACTCACCTTTTGCGCGACGGTCAATGCCATCATCCATGCCGGGCTTACGCCGGTACTCGCGGATATCGATCCGGTCACCATGAACATGGATCCTGACCGGATCGAAGCTGCAATTACAGACAGGACTGCAGCAATAGTGCCCGTGCATTTCGGCGGGAGGCCTTGCGCTATGGATCGAATCATGTCGATCGCGGAAAAGCAGGGCCTTTCGATCATCGAGGATTGCGCCCATGCAATTGAAAGCAGTTATCACGGTCGTGCGACCGGAACGTTCGGCAGCTTCGGTTGTTTCAGTTTTTATGTCACTAAAAACATCTCGACCGGCGAAGGGGGGATGGTACTCACTGAGAACGAGGAGAAAGCGGCGCGGATCAAACGGTTGGCGCTTCACGGGATGTCGGCGGATGCATGGATGCGGTTCGGCGACGAGGGATATAAGCATTATTATGTAGTGGAGTGCGGGTTCAAGTACAACATGATGGATCTTCAGGCGGCTATAGGGTTGCATCAGCTCAAACGGATCGAAACCTGGCGGAAACGGCGCCTGCAGATTACCGAGAGGTATAACAAAGCGCTCGAATCGCTTCCTCTGATCCTGCCGCGTCCGCAGGAAGCGCAGACCGTGAATTCCTTCCATTTGTATCCGGTGCTCATCGACGAGAAGGAGACCGGAATCTCTCGTGACCGATTCCTGGATCTCATGACGTATCATGGAATCGGAGTCGGAGTTCACTATCTGAGTCTTCCGGAGCATCCTTATTATCGGCAACGGTTCGGATGGGACCCGGACGCGTATCCTCACGCAAAGAGAATCGGCCGGCAGACAGTTAGTCTTCCACTGAGTCCGAAACTGGAGGATAGCGATGTGGATGATGTGGTCGCAGCGGCAGGACGCTCACTGGGATTGTAATAGGTACCCGTAACTTTGGTCCAATACCTGAAAACTGTTTTGTGACAACCATACCGAAAGCTATATTTGTTCATCTTTTGAACAAAATTTCACTCAAATGAGGATTATCCGCCAGGGAATTTCACTACGTTCCGCCCGAACGAATCCTCCGTCATCGGAAGGCGCGAAGCGATTGCCTCTTATGAGAGGCGGACCGGTACAGGATTCCTGAAACACAAATGATCGAATATCAGGTACTCAAGGAAATCGAATCCAATCCGCACATAACCCAGAGGTTTCTTGCGGAAAAGCTCGGGATCAGTCTGGGTAAGGTCAATTATATCCTCTCCGGCATGATTGAAAAAGGCATCGTGAAGGCAAAGCGACTGAAGAATCGACCGGATCAGATCCGCCGGCATTACCTGTTGACGCCCGATGGGATCCAGGAAAGGCTCAGGCTGGCAAAGAACTGCCTGGACCGGCGCAGAATAGAAGTCGATTCGCTGAAACGGGAAATCGCCCAACTGGAGCGGGAAATCGGTGCTGGGTCCGCGACCCTCAGGAGTGAGTGACGGTCGCAGGGACGGAAAGATACCCCTTCACAGGGGGACAGTTTTCGGTCATTTTTTGGGGGCCTGGACCTGACGGGGGAAAGGTGCGTCCGGACGTTATAATTCGTCAATAAAATTCCATATACAGCTTCCCCTTGGGAGGATTCATTATGCCTGACCGTTCACGTGACTGGTTCAAGCAGGCGGAGCGCGACCTTGAACAGGCGAAGGACAGTAGAGACTCCGGCAGACATGAATGGGCTTGTTTTGCCGCTCAGCAGGCCGCGGAAAAAGCGGTAAAGGCATTGCATCTGGCGGAAGGACAGGAGGCATGGGGGCACATGATCGCTAAACTTCTATCGGAACTGCCGGTCGAGGTGGTCCCGGATGGAGATCTGATCGAAAAGGGGCGCGTTCTCGATTCATTGTACATACCTCCGCGCTATCCCGACAGCTATCCGGAAGGTGCACCATACGAACATTACGGAACATTGCAGAGTGAAGAGGCGCTCAGATATGCCGGTGAGATCATTGCGTTCGTCCATAAAAAAATGGCCCGGAAGGACTGAAGTATTCGACTCGTTCCGCGCCTGGGCACACAGGCAGATGGAATCCCGGTCCGACATCGTGAAAATCGGCTGTTTCGGGTCGCTCGCCGCAGGAGCATGGGGCGTAGGAAGCGATATCGATATCATCATCATTCTCGATAATTCCACCATTCATCCGTTTCGAAGGGCGGTGCAGTGGGACACGACGCCTCTTCCAGTACCGGCGGATATAGTGGTACTCACCATTCGGGAAGTGGAGGGAACGATCTCCCGTCGTTTCAGGAATGTCCTTGATAACGAGACCGTATGGGTGGAAATGCGTGAGGAAAAATGAGTGCCCGGGAATTGAGTGGAATCACCAACCAATACACTCTTACATTAAAGAGTGTCGAGTAATGATTCTCGTATCGTAAGCTTCTGGATAATAATCCACGTTTTTCGGAGATTCAGCTCTTCCACAGCAGATGTTTCATTTAAAAAGCGGTAATCCAAAATGGATAAGAATGAGTGTCAATCTCTGGAACGTATGGTAAAGCTGATCAGGCCCGTTTTTCAGAAACGACCGGTGCGAAAAGTGATTCTATTTGGCTCCTGGGCCCGTGGATTTCAGGATAAAAGAAGCGATCTTGATTTGATTGTCGTTGAGGATACCGAAAAAAGGTTTTTTCGGAGGTATGATGATTTCGATGAAATATTCGATCTATTACCGGATATGGAAATCGACATGCTCATATATACTCCGGAGGAATTCGATTCGATGTCCGACCGTGCATTTGTAAGGGATGCCGTCAATAACGGAAAATTGATCTATGAGTGTTGATAAAAACAGAAAACGGGCAAAATTATGGATACTCACCGCAAGACGGATCTTGAAAATCTTTGTCGGAACCCGATGGTACGATCGTTCGGGATGCCACGATCCAGCGGTTCGAATATACTTTTGAAACGGTCTGGAAGCTGCTCAAGTTGTTCCTGCTCGAGCGGCACGGCATCGATGCCGGTTCACCGAAAGCCTGCTTTCCGCGAAGCGTTCAAGTCCGGAATGTTGACGAAGGAACAGACCGAACATGCATTGGCGATGACCGACGACAGGAATCTGACTTCGCATACGTATATAGAATCAGTGGCCGACAAGGTCTATTCACGCATTGCCGGCCATACCGGCCTGATGAGAATCATGGTCGACAAGGCATTCGGAGAGCCGGAATGATTGTTGCGTTTATAACACGCGGAAAGGGAACATGATGAGTGAAAACGCCGCGGTGGAAAAGCGGATGGATGACGGACTGAGAACGCCCGTTTCCAATCCGGACGAGATAAATCTTCTTGAGTACATCTATGTTCTGGTAAAAAATAAGTGGCTGATCATCGGTTTGACCCTGCTGGGCTTCATCGGCGGTCATCTGCTCGCCCGCCTGAAAGGTCCCACATGGGTTGCCGAGGCGGTGATCGCTCCAAAGGAAAGAGAAGCTCAGAAGTCACCGAACCTTTCCTCTTTCGGTGCAATCGGCGGATTGGTGGCGAGTCAATTGAACATCGGTGGGGACGTAAGTCTTGACAAAATCGAACAGCTGCTCGACAGCAGGGACTTCAACACGAAAATAATAAGGAAATACGATCTGTTGCCCTCACTATACAGGAATCAGTGGCCAAAAAAGTACAGAAGCATCTGGGACTCATCGGCCAATACCTGGAAAAGGAGTTTCACCAGGCACGATTCCCTGGGTTTCGGAGGTCTTTTGAGGGACCGGTTTCTAAAGCAGACAACCGGCGCAAACGCGATGACCATACAGATAAGTTCCAGGGACTCGGCTCTGTCGCTCGATTTGGCGAATTATTACATCGCATTTCTAGATGAGGATATCAAGACCGCGGTTCGTACGGATGCGAAAGAGAATGTACTATTTCTGGAAAAGCAGCTTGTAACCATAGCAGACCCGCTGCTGCGAGAAAAGATCCAGACCCTGATCGCGGATGAAATCGAGAAAACGATGCTCGTGAGCAAGGAGGCGTTCAGAATCGTGGACCCGGTCTTTCTCTCTCGGACATTCAGGGAGAAGAAACTCTATCCCATCGTGTTCGGGGGCGGAATGTTCTTTTTTGGGATAGTGATCGTGATCTTTTTTCATGTCTTATCAACTGCAGAAAAGACGGAAGAGGACCGCAGGCTGATTGAGAGGATCAAGAAGGAACTCCTGATTACTGGCGGAAAAAAGCGGTGAGGGTATAGTGTCTTTACCGGACGCATATGGTACCGGAGGTTTGTCTCGCAAGAGATAAACACCAGGAATTTCCGGTTTCGTGAGGGATAAAGCCGGCCATTGAAGAAATTTTCAATGCTTTACCTGCCCATGTTTGAGTCCCGCCGGCAAGATTTCCATAGTTTTAGTCATTTGTTTGGAATGGTGAGATCCTCAAGTCATCAAATGAGTTGCATTATACCTGAAAACGATTGAACAATGCGTTTCGATATATTTACGATTATTCATGATTGGAGGTTTCGGTCTTCAGTTACAAAGATTCTGGGCAATACTTGGTGGCTTGTTTTGGACAAGTTGATCCGAATGGGGATAGGACTGTTCGTGGGAGTATGGGTCGCCAGATACCTTGGACCTCAACAATTCGGGACATTCAATTACGCGACGGCTTTCGTATCGTTTTTCACCGCCTTTGCAACTTTGGGATTGGATACGATCGTCGTTAGAAGTTTGGTAAAGGGAATCGAAGACAGAAATGTCATAATGGGTACGACATTTCTGTTGAAGCTTGGTGGGGGGTTGGTCACATCCATTTGTGTAATTATTTCTGGATACTTTTTTCATCAAAATGATGGGGTTTTGCGACTTCTAATCTCGATCAATGCCATAATGATACTATTTCTATCTTTTGATACGATTGACTTTTGGTACCAGTCGCAAGTGCAATCGAAGTACACTGTCTTTTCTAAAGGAATTGCTTATATATCAGTCAGTATTTTGCGTGTTGTATTGATTCTGTTTAAGGCCTCTTTGGTTGCATTCGCAATTGCCGGTTTGCTGGAAATCGTTCTTGGCGGATTGGCCCTTGTTCTGTATTATCGAATCAACGGGCGTAATCCTTTCGATTGGAAGTTTGATTCATCTATCGCGAAAAAATTATTGTATGATAGTTCACCGCTGATACTGGCCAATTTTTTCATTATTATTTATATGAGAATAGATCAGGTTATGATCGGCAGAATATGCAATGAAAATGAATTGGGTATATACTCCGCCGCTGTTAAAATTACGGAACTATGGTATTTCATTCCGGCAGCCATTGTCAGTTCGACATTCCCTGCATTCATAAAAACAAGAGACTATGATAAGAAAAAGTACTATGGAAGATTACAATTGTTGTATTCGGTTTTAACATGGGTTGGAATTGTGGTTGCGGTTGTTACAACGCTCTTCGCTTCCAAAGTGGTTTATTTGCTTTATGGCAATGATTACAAAGGCTCAGGCGACATACTATCCATAAGTGTATGGTCGGGAATATTTGTTTCTCAAGGGATTGCACGAGGCGCTTGGCTCCTAAGCGAAAATCTTCAGAAGTATTCTTTGTATTATATCTCCATTGGAGCTTTGATAAATGTTGTATTGAATCTCTTGGTGATACCTTTATGGGGCGGTAAAGGTGCCGCTTTTACAACAATGTTTTCCCAATTATCTGTAGCCATCATTGCACCTGCCTTTTTCAAAGAGACAAGGATTTCATCAATAATGTTGATAAAATCCTTCATACCCAGATTTTTACAGAAAATCTCGTGATCGAAAGAGCCGAAAGCATATGGTTTTGTCGAGAATTTCCGGAAATCGGAATGCATTCTGTTATGCATCGATCATTCAAATAATATGAGCACGGATGAATTCGAATAATGATGGAAAAATCGAAAAAAATCAGGATTTATACGTCAATGGATTATCTATTCCCGAATCAAAAACACACATTTCTATTAAATCCATACTGGGGAGATTCCGATGTCGATGGCGAAGAAGATTACGGCAGATTTTCTGATTACTCTTCGAAAGGAAGAGGCCTGTTTGACATTACAAAGTTAGAGGAAGCGCAAGTCATTGTATGTCCAGGTGAATGGAGGGCTGATAACCCAAAAATATTGGAATTGTACAATATAGCGTGTGAAAGAAACCTGCCCTTTATCATCTTTTTCAACAATGATTCCGATGAAGCGATTTTTCTTGACAAAACGATTATCTTCAGGACATCTTTGTTCCGAAGCAAGAGAAAGAAAAATGAGTTCGCATTTCCCGCATGGTCGGTAGATTTCATTAAAAACTATAACGATGGCAAATTGCGGTTGAAAACAAAAACGGCCCTACCGGTTGTGGCGTACACCGGATACATCGATTATGCCAATTTGGGCGGCATGATCGAATTCGGGCTTAAACGTATAATGGCAAGGAACAAAAATTCCTATATCGGAGCGGAACTACGTGGTAAGGCGATTAGAAAGATGGCCAGTGATCATCGTTTGAATTGTAAGTTCATTTTTCGAAACGGCTTTCTGGGCGGATGTGCGTCGGATTTGAGGCGGGAGTATGCAGAAAACATGCTCTCGGCCGATTATGTACTCGTGGCGCGGGGTGCAGGAAATTTCTCGTACAGGTTCTATGAAACGCTGTCCTGTGGAAAAATTCCGGTATTCCTCGACACGGACTGCGCGCTTCCTTTCGATGACATGATAAACTGGCATGACTACTGTGTCTGGATCGATGCCAAGGAGGTTTCCAGAATCGGGGATAGAATTGTGGAGTTTCATGAATCGATCTCCGAGAAGAAATTTATCGATTTGCAGAAAAATATCCGCGCGTTGTACGAGGAGTGGATCAGTCCTTACGGTTTCTATAAAAATGCATTGGATATGATTTTCAAAAGATACGTAATCCCGCTCTAAAGGAATGCTTTGATCTCGCCTATAGTCTTATTCACCTACAATCGTCTTTGGCATACTGAGCAGACAATAAAAGCCATTAAGGAGAACGAACTCGCCCATGAGAGCGAGCTGATAGTATTCTCCGATGGCGCGAAATCGGAAAAAGACGAACCGATGGTCGAGGCTGTTCGCGAATTCATCGGGAAAATGGATGGATTCAAAGGCATTCGTCTGATCAAGCGGAAGAAAAATCACGGTTTGGCCCAAAACATCATCGATGGAGTGTCAAGCATCGTCGACGAGTTCGGACGCGCTATCGTTCTCGAAGACGATTTGATCACCAGCCGTTATTTTTTGGAGTATATGAACTCGGCGCTGGAGATCTATCGGAACGAGGAACGTGTGATTAGTGTCCATGGATTCATGTATCCCGTCGAAGCCGAACTGCCCGAGACGTTCTTCATCAAGGGGGCTGACTGCTGGGGTTGGGCTACATGGAAGCGCGGGTGGGACCTGTTTGTCCGAAATGGCGAGGAGCTACTCTCGCAAATAGAAAAAAAGAAACTGAAAAGGCAATTCGATTTCGACAATTCATATCCTTATCTGAAAATGTTAGAGAACCAGATCGCCGGAAAAAACGATTCCTGGGCGATCAGATGGTACGCGTCGGCCTTTCTTGCCGACAAGCTCACCCTCTATCCAGGACGGTCTCTGGTTAGAAACATCGGGCTTGACGGGAGTGGTACGCACTGCGGAAAGGTTGATTTGGGGCAATCTCTCGCGCCGGAGCGCCGAATCTCTATTGAAAAGATCGACACTGCGGAAAATGCACAGGCGAGAAAAAGCATGGTCCAATATTTCAAACGGACAAACAGGATCACTTTCAGAAAATTGATAGCATCGGCGATCGGGTATAGAAGAAAATGAAGGAACTTCTAAGACTGCTGCTTCCTCCCATATGTGTCAAAGTGATCCGAACCCGGCAGAAATACGGATGGTTCGGTTATCATTCGACCTGGGAAGACGCTCGGAAAAGGTGTTCCGGATATGATTCCGAGGCCATATTGATCGCCTGTAGAGATGCTCTTTTAAAGGTGAAGAATGGGTTTGCGGCATATGAACGCGATTCGGTGATCTTTTCTCGAGTCCAATATTCGTGGCCTCTGTTGTCGGGATTACTGACAGCCGCTGTGGAAAACGGAGGAAGCGTGAACGTGCTTGACTTCGGTGGATCACTGGGGAGCAGTTACTATCAGAATCTCGGTTTTTTGAAAAAGTGCAAAAATTATCAATGGAACATCGTCGAGCAGAAACATTTTGTCGCTTGCGGAAAGGATTGTTTCGAGGATCATCATCTGAAATTCTACGAGACGATCGAGGAATGCCTTTCTGAACAAAGACCTAATGTGCTGCTATTGTCAAGTGTGTTACAGTATCTCGAGAAACCCCATGAAATGCTGGAGCGTCTTATCGGCTTCAACATAGATTATCTGATTCTCGAAAGGACATCCTTTATCGAGAAAAAAGATGATGTAATTCTAATCCAGAAGGTCCCACCATCAATATATGATGCATCTTATCCATGCTGGGCTTTTTCCGAAAAGAAGCTCATGGAGCTTTTCGCCGCTTCTTACGATGTCATGGCGGAATTTGACGCACTGGATAAATCTAATCTTGAAGGAATGTATTTCAAAGGCTACATTTTGAAGAACACGAAAGAGAAACCATGAAATTTAAGAATGCGAACGTTTTGATAACGGGAGGTTGTGGCTTTATCGGATCGAATCTCGCCAGGCGGCTTGTTGGTTTGGGGGCGCATGTGACGCTTGTCGATTCGCTCATCCCCTCGTATGGCGGAAATCTGGCGAACATTTCGGACATCATGGATTCGGTTCAACTGAACATTTCGGATGTTCGCGACCAGTATTCGATGGAATACCTGATCAGGGATAAGGACTATCTTTTCAACCTTGCCGGGCAAACCAGTCACCTGGATTCGATGACCGATCCTTTCATCGATCTGGAAATCAATGCGACATCTCAGCTTGCAATTCTTGAAGCTGCCAGAAAGTTCAATTCTGAGATCAAAATCGTATTCGCGAGCACCAGGCAAATATACGGCCGTCCAAGTTATCTGCCGGTCGATGAAAAACATCCTATCGTACCGGTGGATGTCAATGGTATCAACAAGCTTGCGGGAGAATGGTATCATTTGCTCTACGGAAACGTGTATGGAATTTCCTGTTCTGCATTACGTCTAACCAACACCTATGGCCCTGGAATGCGTGTCAAGGACGCGCGGCAGACATTTTTAGGCATATGGATAAAGAGTCTGGAAAAGGGAATCCCGATCAAGGTTTTCGGTGACGGTCTGCAGCTGAGGGATTTCAATTATGTCGATGATGTTGTCGAGGCATTTTTGATGTTGGCTGGATTCCCCGAAGCATCGGGAAAGGTCTATAATCTTGGGAGTAAAGAAACGATCAATCTGATCGAATTGGCGAAAAAAATGGTCACTATCGCCGGTAAGGGATCATGGGAGCTGATTCCCTTTCCTCCGGAAAGAAAGGTGATCGATATCGGCGATTACTACTCGGATTATGGCCTGATACATAAGACTGTTGGTTGGGAACCGAACGTTGATCTCGATGAAGGCCTGAATAAAACGATTCAATATTACAGGAAACATGGTGAATCCTATTGGGAATAGGATCGTTGTACTATCGAGTATCATGGAAAAATCTAATGCGGGGTAAAACACGATATTGGAAGTGTTTTCAAGTTGGTGATTATACTGCTTGGTGGTAACATCGCCGGGGTAGATATTATGATAAATAAAATAATTGGATTTACAATATCAAACCATCCTGTTTGTCATGATAACATCGATCTTTTTCACACAGGGATCAAATTGGTTTTGATTGAAAAGATGGATTTATATCTGTATTTGTTCGGTAAGGGGCAACCCGAACGATGCATGGTTGATAACAAGTACTGCCTGTCTTTTCCTATCGGTGATGACCTTCTCGACAGTAATGTCATTATACATAGAGACGGATCCGATTATATCGTTGAAAATGACTGGCTTGGTTCGATACCGGTTTTTTATAATGAAAAATACGTTTCAGTATCGACTCTATGTTTGAAAGTTCTCGAGAATAAAAACGTTTGTAGAGAAGGAATGAACAATTACTTCGAATTCGGCTATTCTACTTTTGAGAGGACCCCATTCGAGAATGTGAAATTCTTGCGTTATTATTCAAAATTGATAATCAATAAAGATGGAATTAGGATAAAATATAAAGATGATCCTGCCCTAGGTGCCGGATTGTTTGAAAAAGAATCGGATGAAAAAGAGGTAATCGAAAAGATCAAGGCATATATTAACCGTGTCGAGAACGAAACCGATGGTGAGATAATTATACCTACTTCTGGCGGATATGATTCTCGACTGCTGAACATATTAGTGAACGATAAAAACAGGATTCGATCTTTTACTTACGGCGCCAGTAGAGAACAGTCTGAAAGCTGTGATGTTGTTTATGCGAAAAAACTATCACAGATCATGGGAATAGAATGGCATCAGATAGAGCTTGGAGATTTCTATAAATATATAACTGAATGGTTTCTTCTCTATGGTTTTTCAACACATTTGCATGGTATGTATCACATAGAATTTTATCGGAAAATTACAGATGAATATCATTTCGGAAAGAATGTAACACTGCTTAGTGGAATTTTTGGTGATATATGGGCGAAATATCCGACAAACAGGTGCGCTCGTAATTATAAAGAGTTGATCAAAATGGGATATACTCATGGAGTCAGCATTGAAAAACAATTTTTTTCAAGCGGTTCAAATTATGAAGTAAGAAAGAAATATTTCATGGACAAAAAGGACTATTTGAAAAATGTCAATTTATATCCGATATTTTTGATCAGACTGAAAATAATTCTGATATCTTATCTCATCAGAATTCCGGATTTTTATAGCTTCCCGGCATGGACACCTTTCCTGAATTTTGAAATCGCCACGTCCATCCTAAGAATTTCTCCCGAGAGGAGAAGAGATCGACTGTGGCAAAAAGAATTCTTTAGAAAAAAAGGCTTCGATCTGGAATCATTTAGATTGAATGTGGATCACTCTAATTATCTTGAATACGCATCATTTTTGAGACAGAAATATGAAAAAATCAATGCCGGAATAATGGGTGATCATTTGAAAATCCGGTATCTGAATAAAATCGACAAGGAATTATCAGGAAAAAATGAGAAGGGTAGATTCTTTTCGATCATCAAATTCATATATCATCGATTTTTATTGAAAGAGAAAGGGTATGCCTTTGTAGAATACCACAAAAATCGGCTTATCGCGAAGTTAAATTCGTATTACATAATTAAGGCAGTCGAAAAGGCTTTGAGTCATTAAAACTATACTGTTCTATATCGACCGGTCGGACACGATTCTCGAAACTACAAGCGCTTTTAAGG
>CAZGVZ010000002.1:11579-24713 GCA_964529145.1 uncultured Fibrobacteraceae bacterium
AAGGAATCCATTCCGGTCTTGCGAAGCTAAACCGGCATTCTTTACCGTGCCTCATCGCAATAACCGGACGAAATTTGGATGCTTCGAATTATGCCGTGTTGGCCTTTGGAGCCGTGCGAAGAGGGAATCAGATTTCGAATCCACATCGAAAATACAGCGGAGATACTGCAATGATTAAAATGAATGCCTTCACCCGTGAACCGGACTCCTTGATTCATGAGCAAATTGCATCCGTCGAACGCGTACTGCGTTCAGGGTGGTGGGTTTTAGGAAAAGAGGTCGAGGCCTTCGAGAAGGAATGGTCGGAATGGTCGGGATGCCGCCATACCGTTGGCGTCGGGAACGGGATGGACGCGCTCGAAATCGGTTTGCGAGCAATAAACATCGGGTCGGGCGATGAAGTGATCACGACACCCATGACCGCTTTCGCCACGGTCTGCGCGATAATGCGTGCAGGCGCCGTCCCAGTTTTTGCGGATATCGATCCGCATACCGCGATCCTTTCCACGGAAAGTGTCCGCCGATGTATGAATACTAATACGAAAGCAGTAATCGTGGTACACCTATATGGACAAGCGGCGCCACTGGATGAGTATGTTGCACTTTGTAAAGAAAACGGTCTTTATCTGATCGAGGATTGTGCGCAAGCTCACGGTGCGATTTCAGGTGAATGGAGAGTGGGGACAGCGGGAATTTTTGCCGGGTGGAGTTTTTACCCGACCAAAAATCTCGGAGCAATAGGAGATGGCGGGGCTCTCTCAACAGAGAGTTCGGTAATTGCCGAAAAGGCGAAGCAGTTACGAAACGACGGACAGAGTGTCAGGTATCATCACCCGCATCTCGGGCTCAACAGCAGGCTCGATGAGCTCCAAGCCGCGATCTTACGCATACGTCTCGAAAAACTTGTGGAATGGACATCAAGTCGGCGTAGAATAGCCGAACAATACACCGATGAAATAAATAATAGCCATGTTCGGTTATTGCCGTTACCTCCGGATGAAAAGGCGCATGTACATCATTTGTTTGTAATTGGATCGACTTGCCGCGATCGTTTGGCCGAATACCTTAAGGAAAACGGTATCGAAACTTTAGTTCACTATCCTATACCCGTTCATCAACAGGAACCCTGCAAAGAGTTCAAAAGAGACCCCTGTGGTTTGGCGAACGCAGAAAGGCATGCACGTGAATGTCTCAGTATACCATGCAATCCGTTTTTGAAGGATAGTGAAATCCGGCGGATAATCGATACTATTAATAGTTTTAGGGGTTAATCGTTGAATACTACTTATTCCTTTTGCACTTACTTCGATCATAATTATATCGCCCGTGGATTAACCCTTTACTCTTCCATCAAGAGGCATTGCAAATCGTTCAGGCTCTATATACTGTGTTTGAGTGATGAATGTTTGAGTATGCTGCAAAACTTGAATCTCGAAAACGTAATCACGATTTCCATAGAAGAGATGGAGTCCTTCGAGCCGAAATTACTTTCTGCAAAGAAAAACAGATCAACAATCGAATATTATTTTACATTGTCACCGGTTTTGCCTCTGTATATATTGAATGGAAAAATAGTCGAGCATAGCGTGACCTATCTGGATTCGGACACCTATTTTTTCAATTCTCCCCGGGCCATATTTGATGAAATAAGCAACGCTTCCGTATCCATAGTCGGACATCGATTTCCAAGAAGATTGAAACATCTGGAAAAATATGGAAAATACAATGTGGGGTGGATAACATATGCGAACAACGGAAATGCACGCAAATGCCTTGAATGGTATTCGAATGAGTGTTTACAATGGTGTTATGACCATATAGATGGTGAAAGGTATGCCGATCAGAAATACCTGGACTCGTTCGAGGATATAATTGAGGATGTTCATGAAATAAAAAATATTGGTTGTGATCTTGCACCCTGGAACCTGGATGGTTGTGTAATATCGAGAAGAGACGGCAGAGTGTTTGTCGACGATCAGCTTCTAGTGCTCTATCATTTCGAAGGACTTTGGAGAATGGATGGTAATTTGTATATTGCAGATTTTTATCGATATAAAACAAGAATGACGGAGGATGTAAAAGAATACATCTATATGCCATACTTGAGAGATTTGGCAGCTAACATCGAAAGGATTGCCCTTTGTTCTTTTTCTTCGGAAATGAAGTCGATACGGTTTTCACATCTCGAATCGAGCAATAGCATAAGAAGATTCAAAAGATCATTGTCGAAATTGAAAAAAAGGTATTATGCCATGAAATACAATTCCGTCATAAGGACTTGATTTTGACGGGTCATCTCATCAGGAGTTCGATCGTTTGGACTATTGTAAAGATAAATTGATTTTGTTGGGCGGCAGGAGGAACAATAATAAATCTGTGGAGAAGGGTATAGAGCCGTTGGTCAGTATTGTGACCGCCTCTCTCAACAGTTCGAAAACCATCGAAAAGTGTATTAGAAGTGTCATCGATCAATCCTATCCGTATATTGAGCATATCATAATCGATGGTATGTCCGAAGATGGAACCGTGGAAATATTGAAGGACTATGACGATGTCATAGAATACTGGCGTAGCGAAAAGGATTCGGGGCTGTATGATGCCCTGAATAAAGGATTACGGCTAATCAGGGGCGATCTGGTCCTAATTCTTGGAAGTGATGATTTTTTGCATAAAAGTGGAATCGACGCTTTGGTAAGTGAATGGAAAACCTCCAAACCTGATATCGTCTACGGAGATGCATCTATTATTAATCGAGATTCGACGCTGAAGTATATCTTCAAAGGGGCGCCGAATTTCAAGATGGTTCCATATCGGATGCCTGCGAGTCATCAGGCCATGCTCTTCACTAAAAGTATATATTTGAAAGCGGGCCTGTTTGATACGGAATATCGTATCGCGGCTGATGTAGAACATATATGCAGGTGCATAATCCGTTTCAAGGCGAGAGGCCTCTATGTCCCCGCGACTGTCGCCTATTTCACCGATGGAGGAACAGGTTCCGGAATGAAAGATCATTTCCGTTCGAAAAAGGAGGCCCGAACGATCATATTGAAATACGGAGGCAATGCATTGAGGGCCTGGTGTATGTATTATAGACAATCGTGGCTTCCATTTATCATCTTTTTGATAATTAAGAAAATTCCGCCTTTGAAACTACTGATTACCAAAGTGAGGCCTAACCTGTGTTCTCTGACTTGGCTGAAGGTCTCCTCATAAGTGATTATGATGAATAATGGAAGCAATAGCTGTCCGAAAGAAAAACGGTTTCTTTCTTACAGTAAAAAAACACTGTTCACCTGGATAGTGAGTTCGTTCATAATTCTCTCACCGTTAATCAATAACATCAATGGTTTCACTATAAATTTTTTCGAATTTTCGATGATTGGCCCTTTGTATCATATTTTTTATTTTTTTTTAATAATCTGTTCGGTAATTCTCTTTGGAAGACAATCCACTTCAGAATGGTCGGTCAATAAAAAGCTAATTATTGTAATGGCTTGGACGGCGACTGTTTTGTTATTGCACCACTTGTTGCATCTGACGCCCCTACATGATTTACAGTATTCCATAAAGTTTTTTATGCCGTTCATGATATATTACGGTTTAAAGAGCGTATCTATGAACATCGATTGGACTGCAGTGCTAAAATCGATGTATATGTTATTCATAGTGTATTCCATTTTTATATGGATTTCTTTGTTTCACGGCTACCGGGAAACAACGCTTCGAGGATATTATGGATATGTGCATGGTGTAAATGATTTGAGTATTGTTTATCTGATATTACTTCCTATAATTATATATTCTAAAAAAAAGATATTTATTGTTTTTTATATCGCAACCTACCTGGTGACTCTCAGCAAGGGATTGGTTTTCGCCATTCCGGTATTTGTTTTTTGTCTCGCGTTCAAAAGTGCGATAAACTTGAGGACTGTGGCCATCTTTTTTGTTTTTATCGCAGTGATATTGATACCATGCGGTTACATATTTTGGGATTATGCATATAATCAACTGTTTCTTCCCTTTGTACTTCCAGATATGCGGCAGTATAAATTAACGGGGTTGTCATATATATTGGATCATAGAGAATTTTTATTTCAGATAGTGACTTTCGGGAGATCCAATTTTTTGAAGGATCTCATATCGAACCTTCAGTACAAATCGACAATTGAATACATAATAGGATCGGGATTATACAAAGGATATCTCCTTAGTGGCGACAAACTAGGCGGAATTGAGATGGATTTGGTTGACGCATTTAACCTTTGGGGCGTTATGGGAACAGTCATTTTCGTTTGGTTTTACTATATAAAAGCATTTTCAAGATTGAAGATTCTGACAAGAATCAGCTTTCTACCGGGAATATGTTATTCTATTTTCGGTGGCCATTTAATCATGAATCCGCTGTCGAATATAATTTTCGTGATTATTATCCTGATAATCGAAAACAATGCCTTCAGCAAGGATGCTTACAAAACAGAGGGTTACCTCTCCGAGAGGACCCTTTCTAGGGTATATGTCTGAATGGTTACGTTGGTCACCAATATTCCTTCCCCATACAGAGAACCTGTCTATACGAGAGTGGAAAAAATGCTCGGGAATGGCGGATTCAATGTAATTTATTGTCAAAAAAAGGAATCGGATAGAGAATGGGATATAATCGAGGGAGGATACGGCAGGTTTTTTCTCAAGGAGAGGGTTTTCAAATATCGGAATCAAGTATTGCGCCATGTGCATTTCAATCCAGAGGTCTGGTCGGTTCTTAATTCTCTAGATCCAAACATGGTCATTACCAATGGGTATAATCCCACTCATCTCCTCGCTTTTCTATGGTGTATTTTCAAACGAAAAAAACATATCGCGATGACCGATGGATGGCTGACATTCGAATCAAACCTGACGATATTCCACCGGATCATCAGAAGAATTGTTTTACGACGATCGAGTGCCTTCATCGGGGCTAGTGAAGCTTCGTTGGAACTCTTCAAAGCATATGGGGCGTTACCGGGCGCCTGTTTTCGCAGTCATTTGTGCGCTGACAATGAGTCGTTTGACGGGCGAAAGGGATATTCCGAAAGAACATACGATATAATGTATTGCGGCCAGCTAACAAAAACCAAGAACATGGCTTTTTTTGGAAAGGTATGCATTGAATTATCGAAAACAAAAAGAGACATCAGGATATTGATATGTGGAAATGGTCCCGAAAGGGATTCGCTGTTAAGAGAACTACAAAAAGGAGGAGTTGAGTATTTCTATCCCGGGTTTGTCTCGACGGAACAATTACCATCATATTATGAATCGGCCAGAATCCTTCTGTTTCCGACTTTGATAGAATGCTGGGGTGTGGTGGTGAATGAGGCATGTGCCGCGGGAACAGTCGTTGTTTCTTCGAAATTCACTGCAGCGGTACCCGAATTGATTGAGAACAAAATCACCGGATTCGTATGTGATCTGGATTTGAATGATTGGGTTTCAACCTGTATTTCAATTCTTTCAAGCCCGAGTCAATGGGAACAAATATCGAACAAAGCCAGGAAAAGAGTTTTACTCTACAACTACGAGGATGCGGCAAAGGGAATGGTGGATGCAGTATACTATGCCAAATGTGTAAAACAGTGAATATTTCTTGAACTGAATCGATTACTTATGCAGAAAAAAATCGTGGTATTCGATACATTTGAACTTGTTTACGGTTATGGTAAAAGTATCGGCATTTATAATTATTCATTGAGTCTCTTTTCTGGTTTGGCGGTAAGCGTTCCGGAAAACATTCAACTTGTGCTCGTATGCAATTCGATCAATTCGATTCACTTTTGCAGACAAGTGGCAAGAAAAGACATCATGGTTCAATGCATACAAATCAAAAAGATGAGTTCGTTGAAAAAAATACTATGGGAATGGGTCGGAGCGGTAAAAACCATCAAAAAATTTTATGCCGACATCTATTTCTCGCCAAAGGGGTTTGTTCCTGGAATTTTCAGAAAACCAAAACGATGCCGAACCCTGACAACTATTCATGATTTGATTCCTTTATGGTATCAATACCGGGGACTTGGTAGGGGTATTCCGGAAAAATATGTCACATGGGCACTTTTGAGATCCATAAGATGGTCGGATCGAATAATCGCGGTTTCGCGGGCGACTTCGGAAGAAATAAGGAAAAATGGCGGAAAAAGTGAAACCATTTCTGTCATACACAACGGATTGGACGGGGTGGAAAACACCAATGAAGAATCGATCTATGATTTTGAATATATGTTTTCAGTCGGTTCTTCGTTGCCACATAAAAATATGGAAGTATTGATCGAGGCTTATTCAATCTATGAAAAGATGGAAACCGATCCGGTTCGACTAGTGATCTGCGGTAACGTAAGGACAAGAGATAATATCATAAAGATTGAAAACATTTCCAAAGGCAATTTAAGAAACATATACGGAAACGCACGGTGTTTCATTTTCCCATCACTTATCGAAGGGTTCGGTTTTCCCTCCCTGGAAGCAATGCAATACGGTATTCCGGTTATTGCCGCCGATACAGCTATTAATAAGGAAATCCTTGGCGATGCCTGTCTGTTTTTCGACCCGGAATCTCCAGTCGATTTATCAAAAAAAATGCGGGAGCTTTTAAGTGACCACAGCCGTCAAAAACGAATTGGTGCCAGGGGAAAAGAGATGGCGAACAAATACACTTGGGAAAAATGCGTTCGGAAAACATGGGAAGTGATTCAATCACTTTGAACTATTATCGAATGGTAAATATATCAAAATGCTAGATGAATTCATCATAAAAATCAACGACATTCCCTTTTATTGCGATTCTGTCGATAATTTGACAAGACACATCCTGGATACATGCAATTCAGGTGAAAAAATGAATCGATTGATCACCGCAACGGGAGGACACGGCATCAGCTTGAGCCGCAAAGATCATAGATTCGCCAATGTATTGAAAAATTCGTATCTCAATATTCCAGATGGAATTCCAGCCGTATGGATTGGGCGATTAAAAGGTAAAAAAGGTATGAAGCGGCTGCCGGGGCCCGATTTTTTCGGGCATTTGATTCGAAATTCCGCAGAGCAACAACTTCGACATTATTTTTGTGGAGGTAAAGAAGGAGTTGCAGACGAACTGAGAGAGGTGTGTGCTCGAAAATACTGTAACAGCAATATCGTCGGTACTTTCTGTCCTCCGTTCAGAACCTTGGAAGAGGAGGAATTGAAGAATCTCGCAGCGGATATAAACGGCAAAAATGTTGACATATTATGGATCGGTATCAGTACTCCTAAACAGGAATTGTTTGCTGAAAGGCTATCATTCCATATCAACACGCATTTCGTGATAACTGTCGGTGCCGCGTTTGACTTTCATACCGGTAGATTGAAAAAAGCACCGATTTTAATCCAGAATGTCGGATTAGAGTGGGCTTTTAGGGTATTGATGGAACCGAAAAGATTATATAAGCGATATTCGAGAACGGTGCCGGAAGTAATCTTTTTTGGAATCAAGGACTTATTACAACATATAAGATTAAATGGTAGAAAGGCTGTGAAATGACCAGAAATGCATTAGTATGCGGTGCAGGTGGATTCATCGGGAGTCATCTCGTAAAAAGATTGAAGAAAGAGGGGTTTCCCGAGTACGACAGGAGCCATGCGGACGAATTTATACTCGGCGATCTGAGGGATCCGGGAATCTGCCAAAAGATACTCGATAGAGATTTCGATGAAGTTTACCAGCTGGCTGCAGATATGGGAGGAGCGGGATATATTTTTTCCGGTGAGCACGATGCGGATGTAATGCATAATTCGGCAACGATCAACCTGAACATGTGCAATTTAGGGGTAAAGGCGGGAATCAGGAAAATATTTTACTCGTCTTCGGCATGCATTTATCCTGAATACAATCAGCTTGATCCGGAAAACCCGCTCTGCTCGGAAGAATCTGCCTATCCCGCCGCCCCGGATAGTGAATATGGATGGGAGAAACTATTTAGTGAGCGGCTTTATTTATCTTTTCACAGGAATTATCGTTTTAATGTCAGGATTGCCCGTTTCCACAATATCTTTGGCCCTGAAGGGTCGTGGAACAACGGGAAGGAAAAATCTCCCGCTGCGATATGTCGAAAAGTTGCATACGCGAAGGATGGAGATGAAATTGAAATCTGGGGAGACGGCAAGCAGACCAGAACATTTCTCTATATCGATGAATGTCTTGACGGAATCAGAAAAATGATGGACTCTGTTTTTATTGGACCGGTAAACATAGGTTCCGAGGAGATGATAAGTATAAATGATCTGGCAAAACTCGCTATGTCAATTGCAGGAAAGAATCTGTCGATCAAACATGTGCCCGGCCCACTGGGAGTAAGAGGAAGAAAGTCCGACAATAAGTTGATCAAGGAAAAACTGGGGTGGTCTCCTTCACAACCGCTGAGAAAAGGAATGGAAGCCACATATTCATGGATAGAAAAACAGGTGCAAAAGTCCGGCAGCCAAAGTTTTAGTTGAACCGGTACATGTATACAATGAATGATCCTAAGTTACATTTTACAAGATGGCGATACACTACCCTGCAGTGTATTACTTCGAGTTGAAAAATGCCTTAAAACGGATGATTTGCTTTGCACCGATCTGTCTCACTAACATCGCCGGTATTCATGAAAGGATTGACCCGGTACTTTACTGGTTTCAGTTTTATCGCTTGGTATAAACATAACTTTTCAGTTTTTTTTATAAAGAGCATTGTCAGATTTGATAATGCTTTTCACAAGGGGATCAAATCCGCTCTGCTCGATATCAATGTGCATATCATCACAAATGACATCATACGATATTGGTTGTAATTATTTTCGTTCTGAGAATGGGGCAGGATCCATTTCAGATTGTCATCACTCTTGGGGGTCATCATAGTAATGAATATCTCCGGTAAAATCGAATCGATCTTTCAGGAGCATATGCATACCATTCAGAGGACGGTTGAAACGAAAAAGGTATTCAATGAGCTCTCCGATATATGCAATTCTTTGGTTACTGCATATTCGAATGGAAAAAAGGTGCTTTTATTCGGAAACGGAGGCAGCGCCGCAGATGCCCAGCATATCGCCACCGAGCTAGTGGTTCGATTCTATATCGAACGGCGAGCACTAGATGCAGAAGCCTTGAATGTCAATACATCCACCCTGACCGCAATTTCGAATGATCTTTCGTTCGACCACGTCTTCTCCCGTCAAATCGAAGCGAAAGCCAAACCTGGCGATATACTGATAGGTCTCACGACCAGTGGCACTTCCTGCAATGTTTTAGAGGCATTCAAAGCCGGGAAAACCATCGGCTGCACAAATATTTGTCTAACGGGTGAACAGGCTCCTGATACATTGGATCTTCTCTGCGATGCGGTGCTGCGTGTTCCCTCCCGATGTACACCGCGAATCCAGGAGTGTCATATATTGATTGGCCACATTTTATGTGAGTATGTGGAAAAGAAACTGTTCGGCGATGCTTGATCGGTCCTGGATGCATCAGCATTGAGGATAACTTCCGGTCACGAGAAATCGAAGCTATAGTTCAGAATCCACTTTCCGAATATCCCTGAAAGGTCTGCCTGTAATATCAGCGCAGGCCTTTTTTTATTATGCAGGGCCATATATTCCAAATGAAAATACGTGAATTGAATCAACACATTGACATTATCCATTTCAGGGTGACTATTAAATAACGGCCTCAGTCCTTCAGCAGCACGATAAGCTTAAGTTCTTCCTCGCTGCCGCTTCCGGGAACTGAAAGTGTGGCTGCAGGATAGGTCTTATCGTTGATAATGATGCTGTTCTCGGTCACCTCGGAAATCGAACGGATGTCGGCCATGCCGATATACCGGTCGCCTCTTTTAAGAAGAAGCCCGGTTTTTTCGTTGGGTTTCAGTTGTTCCAGCAGCATCGAGTCGATGGTCACTCCACCCATCACGTAAAACCGGAACCCTTCAATGGTAAAACCTGTTTTTGCCTGATAGGTGAGTGTGGGATTTCCCATGATGTTTTCGGTATATGCCGATGCATGGTCCGACAATACCGCGGCTTTCTGTTCGGCGCTGTTTCCGGCCTGTGCCGTGAAGTGACCTGATGATAGGATCGTGAAAGATGAATCGGTAATATCCAGAACCGAAAAACCCATCGGATTACGATAATGTGCCGCCATTTCCGTGATTGAAGGCGATGTACGGTCGTTTTCCACAAGTATTCGGAGGGCGAAATCCTTATCGGTCGCCAGGACGTCCGCGAGCGCCTGTAGTTTCGAACCGATACGTTCGGACACATCGCCGAGCGATTTCTCGACCGATTCCGTGATCATAGAGAGCGTTTCGTGTGTTGAGGCTTCTTTTTGTTGCTCAATTCGATTACCCATTAAAAGAAAAACCGCTCCGGCGCACACGATCGAAGATACGATCGTGATGATGGTGCATTTCATACTTGTTCCTCCTGGTTATGGCGACGATGCGGGTGATGCAGTCTCGCTTTCGCCTCACGGTAAAAATAAAACGGGAGAGGGAAAAAAGACAGCAATGTATGGCCCTTCAAGGAGATGGAGCGTTTGGACCACGCTCTCTGATCCCGTTAAGCCGCTTTTTTTCAAAGCTCAATTCATGCGAGGGATAGATCCATGTCTCCATATCAGGATCCGTCGATCGGATCACCGAAACCGGACGCCCCCAGCTGAGACTCACCTGATCGGTGGTCATTTCAAGTACGACGCGATGGTTGTTCAGTAGTTCCCAGGTAGTTTCGTCCCAGTCGTAGAGTGTCAGGGGATTCTGTTCGAAGATATCGTCTTCCCATGGAGTTTTCCCGGCAATTCTCCGGGTGGGAACATTGGTCCAGCTGTAATTTACCGGAAGGAACCCTCTTTTTCCGTTACTGGTAACGACCATGATCCAGATCGGTTTCACCGGCAGAGGCGTCATGCCCGGCCGTACATCGATCACTTTCAGTGAGTCCTGCAGGGATACTCGCAGACTGGCGAAAGATGCGGATACGGTATCGATCGTGGTAATGACGCCGCGCCTGGAAAACACGACCCTGCCTCGCCAGCGTCGACGCGCACCCTCGAGGTCTTCGGCGGCAACGAGGTCTTTTATCGCGCCATCATGGGTTTTACCGTAGATGTTCCTGCCGCTCCTTTTGTGAGCGAACGTCACCAGCCATTCACTGGAATCGGGTTCGACTGCCTTGGCGAGAAGAGTGTCTCCGGAAATGATTTCACAACGGATGCGATGATTGTCATGCTCCCATTCTGGGATAACCCGGTGGGTATCACACGCATTCCCTGTGCAGGAGTACAATTCGTATCCAAACTGCCGTAGAAGAGACTGCTTCGGCAGGATAATGAACCTTTTTTCGGGCCATTGTGAGGGGGTAATACGCATTTCGGCAATACCGGATTGTGGGGGTAACATCGGATCAACCGAGTCCGGCAAATTCGAAGGTAAAGGCGAAGGCCTGGGTATCTTAGTGGCGGTCGTAACAAGTTCATTTCGGCCGGGTACCGTGCACATCAGGATGAGAAAAGATACAAAAGACAGTAAAGTCCTGAACATGGTTTAGCTGGTCCTTCCCTGGTATCCGTGCCAATCTGTCGGCCATACCTGCGCAATCACGATGGAGTCCGGATGCCAGGCTGCGGAATCGTTCTTCACCTTATCGATGATTACCCGGACTTATATCCATCCGATCGATTGTATAAATCCCCTGATATTCTGAAATATATGCAGTTCAAATACGATCCGCGACGCAGACCGTCAATACAAAATCGGCCGGCCAACCGGTACGGAAACTATTTTACTTCATTGACGCCTTTGCAGCACTACTATTCGGGTGCTTATAGCATCGAAATGCCGGACATCTATGGACATGCTTGAAAAATTTCTGGTAAAGTCGGCAGACATGGTCTGGGGTGCCCCTATGCTGGTCCTGCTGTTCGGGACCCATCTTTTTTTGACATCGCGTCTCCGGGGAATTCAACGTCATATCTTCAGTGCGATCAGGCTCTCTTTCCAGCGGAATAGAGAGGGGGAAGGGGACATATCCCATTTCGGCGCACTGATGACCGCTCTGGCGGCTACGATCGGGACCGGTAATATCGCGGGGGTGGCGACCGCGGTTGCCGCAGGCGGACCCGGAGCCGTTTTCTGGATGTGGCTGACAGGAATATTCGGTATTGCAACCAAATATGCCGAAGCGCTGCTGTCTGTGAAATACCGCATCATAACACCGGGCGGTACGATGGCGGGCGGGCCTATGTACGTCATGGAGCGGGCGATGAACAACCGTCCGCTTGGAATTTTTTTTGCGGTATTCACTGCGATTGCGGCATTCGGCATCGGTAATGTCGTGCAGTCGAATTCAATCGCTCAGCTCATGAGCGATGCGCTTCACGTGTCGCCGTGGATAACCGGTATGCTCCTCACTGTCCTGACCGCCCTGGTAATCCTGGGAGGGATAACATCCATCGCACGAACCTGTGAGTGGCTGGTGCCGGTCATGGCAATTCTCTATCTGACAGGTTGTCTGGTCCTTCTGGTGCTTTTCGGTTCGAACATAGGCTCAGCACTCCGGCTCATTGTCGGCGGCGCGTTCACAGGCCAGGCAGCTGCGGGCGGTTTTCTTGGAGCGGGGGTCAGGGCATCGATACGGTACGGAATCGCGCGAGGGTTGTTCTCGAACGAGTCAGGCATGGGAAGCGCCCCGATAGTCGCCGCTGCGGCACAGACTAGAAGCCCGGTACGTCAGGCGCTCGTTTCGGCCACCGGAACTTTCTGGGATACCGTAGTGGTGTGCGCGATCACCGGCCTGGTCATCGTGGCTTCGGGAGAGTGGACGAGCGGTCTTAACGGTGTCGCACTGTCCAGAGCGGCATTTTCACGCCTGGAGCCGTTCGGACCTTTCATTTTGACGTTCGGGCTGTTCACTTTCGTGTTCTCCACCATTCTTGGATGGTCTTATTATGGAGAGAAGGCCGTGGAATACCTGGCGGGAGGTGGTGCGATCCGGCCGTACCGGTATCTGTGGGTGATCGCGGTAATGGTCGGGGCGGTGATCAAGGTCCAGGTAGTCTGGTCCTTTGCCGATATCGCCAATGCCT
>CAZGVZ010000003.1:0-6135 GCA_964529145.1 uncultured Fibrobacteraceae bacterium
CGGGCCGCGGACCGTGCCGGGGAGAAGTCGCCGTTTGCCGGCCTGCGCTATAATCCGGCCGACGGGACCATCCGCGACGGACAGGGCAGGAAAACCGTTTTTCTGATTTTACACGCTGGTGCGTCCTATCTGACCGATGGCGGTGAAGAGGGATCTCTCGGCCAGGATACACCTTCCGACATGATCGACGCGTTCATCACACGCGATTTCTTCAAATACTATCGGGATACGCTCGCACTTTCCGATGAAGGCGTCACGGTCGAGGGAAAAGAGGGCGCCTTTCTCATCGACGAGGTCATGATGTGCTCCGAGACCTCGAACCAGGACGGTTTGAACTGGGGCATTCAGGGCATCATCGTCAATCAGGTCGCGCGCCAGATCGGCATCCCCGATCTCTTTTCGACCTCGAGCGGCATTTCCGGCGTAGGTTCATTCTGCATCATGGATTTCGCGGGTTACTCCGCGGCAAAGGGTTTCATTCCTCCCTACCCCAGCGCATGGGTGCGGGCGTTCATGGGGTGGGACAACGTGTTCGTGGTGCCTATGGGTGCGGGGAATGCCTACAGGGTGAAAGCTCTGACTTCGGTACTGGACCGAGACACCTCAAAACCCGGAAACGGATCGCCCGACACTACGATTCTCATGGTGCCTCTCAACGATCACGAGTACTACCTGATCGAAAACCGGCAGCGCAACCTTTCGGGAAACCGGGAACTTTTCCGTTACGATTCCTCGGATTTCATCAAGGGCTACCCCTATCTCGTCAATATCGAAAAAAACGTGCTTTCGACATCCGGAAAGTCCGCATCGAACGTGATCCTCGGGGTGCGCAACAACGATATAGGTATTCCCGCATCAGGAGTGCTCGTCTGGCATATCGATGAGCGAATTATCCGTAACAGACTCGACTACAACGCTGTCAACTCCGATTCCCTGTACCGGGGTGTTTCCCTCGTCGAAGCGGACGGCGTCACCGATCTGGGGATCATGTTTCAGGATATATTTTATCAGGCTGCGTTCGACTACGGCGGCGCCGAGGACGTTTTTCCCCATTCGACGGCTGTCGAAGACGGCGCCGCGCAGTCCGTGGAAGGCTTCGGACCGATGACCCGGCCTTCGACCCGGGCCAACGACGGGGGCCACACGTATCTCGAACTGAAAATACGGCCCACCGGCAGGGAGTTGCAGACAGAAAGAATGAAGCTCGGGAGGAACGACGGGATCCATACGGTCACCAATTATTCCGACTCGGTCTTCTCCGTATCGGTCAAGTGGAATTACCTCGCGCCGAACTGGCCCAAGCGCGCCTTTCCAGGACGTTTCCACGATCCTCTTTTTGTGGATATCGACAAGAACTCCATGGGAAAGGAACTCTTTCTTTCCGACGAATCCGGCAGGATCTACATCTGGCCTTCGGACACTTCCGCCGGAAGCTCGACCGGCAGGATCGCGATCCCGGTCGACCGCGTCGACCTGCGAAACGACACTCTGCCCGGTGCAGATACGGTCTACTGCTTCGATTCCATTCCCGGCGTCTGTGCGATGCCGTCGGAAATAGGGGGAACCGTGTTCGTACCCTCGAGGGAACGCCGGATCCATCTGTTCTCGCCCGGGGACCTTTCGGCGGATTCACTGCATTCGACAGTAACCCTCCCTGGGGTGCCTTCGACCTATGTCTGCAATTATCGGGACAGTTCGTGGGCGGTCGGATGCGAGGACGGGAGAGTCGTTTTCGGCAGAATGCGCAGTGCGGGGGAAGCCGTCCGACTCTCATCGGACAAACCGGTATGCGCCCTTGCCGCTCTGCGCGAGAACGGTTCGACCATAGTCGCGATTCAGACCGACGGAAGGCTCTCGCTCCTCGACGAAACGAGTCCCGAACCGGACTCCTCGATCATGCTGCCCGATTTCGCGATAGGTCCGTTCACGATCGTGACGGGTGATCTCGACCGCGCCAGGGACAGCGCGAGCGAAATCGTCGTATGCGACAGCAGACACGGAATGTGGGTCTATACGCAAAACCTCTCGCTCGCTCCAGGCTGGAGCGAAGAACCTTCCGACTGGCCCTCCTACTACCGGACGGATACGACGAATGAGCGCGCCAGTTTCCCCGTGAATCCGGCGCCTCCAGCGATCGCGGATGTCGATCGCGACGGATATTCCGATATCGTCGTCGGTGGGACCAACGGCCTGTATGCGTTCAATTACAAGGGAAGCCTCAAGAGCGGATGGCCGGCATTCCTTGACAAACGTTTCAGCCACTGGTACCAGCGGGGCAGTGTCGTATCCTCCCCGGCGGTGGTGACCGGAGAGGACGGACAGCCCCTTGTCCTCTTTTCGTCCATAACAGGCGAAAAGCTGACCTACGAATTCACCAGGGTGGTCAGGGCGGATATCGAAAAAGGCATGGTCTGGTTCGAAAGGGAACCGGGAGTTCTCGACAGTATCGGAGATTTCACCGCGGCGCAGATGGACACTATTCTCGATCTCAGCGATTCGATCATAAGCCCATATGTCATGCCAGGAGGAATACTCGATGCGGTGGACGGGAGCGCGAAACGGCCGCTAAGCGTCGTTTCCTCCCGGCTCCAGTCAAACTGGCCTCTGACGGCGGGATCGCCCCTCACCACCTCGCCGCTCATCGGATTCATGGACAATGACGACACTCCCGATCTGGTCGCGGTTTCCACCGAGGGATGGGTGTACAGATGGGAGCTCGAAAAGCGCATGCTTCCGGGTACGTTGTCCTGGCCCCAGACCGGGTTCAACTCCGGCCGTTCGTTCGCATTCGGCGGCAAAGCGCTCGCGCCGGCTCACAAGGAAAAGGAACCGATCACGTACTTCAGCTTCCCGAATCCGGTACCCCGTAAAGTGAATACCGTCACGTTCAAGTATAAATTCAGCGGCGACGCGGAAAAAGTGCGCCTGGACATATTCAGTTATACAGGATTCAAGGTATACTCGAACGCCACCATGGGCGTCCCCCCTCTCGATTTGACCGGAAGCTATCCGGACTGGAACCTTCACACGGTCTCCCTCGATAAGCTCAAGCTCGGCCCGGGGGTGTACAGGTGCAGGATGGAGGCCCGGATCAATGGAAAAACACATCATCGCTACTGGAAAATGGCGGTAATCAGGTAGGGGGAGTGATGTTTCGCGCGGTATTTCGTTTTGTGGCGGCGGCGATCTTGCTGTGGACCTCTTTCGAGGCCGATGCCGCGAAGTATAATGCCTGGGGTCTCAAGTTCTTCACAGCGGAAACCGACCATTTTCGTATCCATTACCACCAGGGCCTGGGGCATCTCGTAAAACGGGTCGGAAACCAGTGCGAGAAGCTCTACGGCATTTACAGATCGACCTACGGGCTCACCCTTCCGGACAAGACCGATCTTGTCCTGCTCGACGGTGACGTCAGCAACGGGTGGGCTTTCCCCAACACCAACACTATCACGATCTGGACACATGATTTCGATTTCAACCTTCGTGGAAGTCATGACTGGTTCGAGGACGTTATCACCCATGAGTACGCACATATCGTATCGATTCAGGCCGGTCTAAAACTGCCCCCGGCCATTCCCGAGATCCGTCTGGGTTTCTTTTCACACCCCAACGAACCCTCGCGGACCGAGGCCTTTCACTCTGTCGCGAGCGACATACTCCCTCAATGGTTTACCGAGGGAATAGCCCAGTACTCGAGCTCCAAACACGGCACCGACAGCTGGGACTCCCACCGCGATATGATACTGCGATCCCTCACGCTCTCCGGAAAGCTGCTAGGATGGGATCACATGCAGGTATTCTCGGGAAAGGGAGACGACTTCGAAAAAACGTACAATCACGGATTTTCGATGGTATCCTATATCGCGGAACGGTACGGCGAGGACAAGATCGTCGCTCTGCTTCGCGAAAGCGACAAGATGTTCCGTATGGATTTCGACCGTTCTATGAAGGCGGTCTTCGGCGTATCCGCCCGCTCGTTCTACAAGGAATGGAAAAAACATCTTTACGATAAATATTCGCTGCAGCTCGACGGAATCGGGCGGCAGGTGTACGGCAGAAAAATCAACAGGGACGGATACGAAAATTTCTGGCCGCGCTTTTCAGGAGACGGTTCAAAGGTCTATTTCCTCTCGAACGGGAAAGGCGAATACGGGCTCAAACGGCTCTATGTGGCCCAGCTTTCCGATACCATAAAGGAAAAGGAGCGTATACGGCCGGTTGCGGGAATACGGAGTCTTTACGATCTCCACCCGGCGACCGGACGGATCTGTTTCGTGAGCTCTCATTCAAAAAAATCGATTCTCCCCGCGAATCGAGGCGGAGCGGCCGCCAGCGATCTCTTTATCGATACCATTCCTGCAGAGAAAAGGGGCTTTCGTCCGTTTCCAAAAAAGACGGAAAAACAGCTCACCGAAAAGCAGAGCATTTTCAGCGCGGCATTTTCCCCTGACGGGAGCAGACTCGCCTGCGCGAAACGGGATGTGGACCGGTTCTATCTCGCGATCGTGGACAGCAGCGGAAAGAATTTCAGGCAGGTGTATCCTCCGGCGGGCGAACCCGGGCTCAAACCGGACTTCATCTACAGCGTCGACTGGTCACCCGACGGCAAACGGATCGCCTTTTCGTTTTTCGACAGTCATGACCGTAAAGTGGGGCTTTACGACATATCGGACGGCAGTTGCCTCGTTCTCTGCGATACCGAACACGACGAGCGTGATCCGGCCTTCAGTCCCGATGGAAAACACCTCTATTTCTCGTCGGACCGGACCGGCATCTTCAACCTTTACCGTTACGAATTCTCTTCCGGCACCCTCTGCCTGGTCACCAATGTCACGGGCGGGGCTTTCGCCCCCTCGGTTTCCCCCGACGGCAAGAAGATCGTGTACGCCGGATATGACGCGGACGGCTACGGCATTTACTTGCTGGATTCGGTACAGGCACTGACACTTACGGCAGTTCCCGGCGCGGCCGTGCAGCGTGGAATTCCGGAACAGAAAACGTATCCGGTTGTCGTGGAGCAGTCCAGGCCGTACAGTTTCCTTCCCCGGCAGCTTCTACTGGTACCCACGATCCTCACCGAGCAGGTCGTGACGCGGAGCGAGAATATAAACAAGGGAGTTTCGGCGCTCAAGGCGGGACTCATCTTCAATCTTCTCGATCCGCTGACGCTCTCCAATTTCGGCAATGAACTGGGCGGATACTTTTTGATGCAGCCCTCGCAGCTCCTCTCGTTCATCAAACCGGACCACCGCGGCATCAATGTCGCCTCCAATTACGATCTCGGTCTTTTCGGGACAACCCGCATGCTTCCCTACACCGTATCGGCGGAGTACCTGCTGCGCGGCATCGCCGGAGAGGACTGGTTCTTCAATGAAACCGAGGGAGCCATGGAAAAGCTACCCTACCGGCTCGACCTTCACAATTTCAATCTTGTCGTCACCCCGTTCTTCCGGGGCGTGGAAAGACAGGGGGGCGTTCCCGGAAATGAGCTTTCGGCTCACCTCTTCGGAGGATTCAACCGCTATGATGTCAACATGCTCATGGAAGGCCTGCCAATGTTCCACTACAATCTCAGCAAAGGATACAGGGTCGGAACTTTCGGGACCTTCGCCGCTTCGGTGAGGGAGCCCTCCCAATACATCGCGCCTCGGGGAATCGTCGCCAAACTGCAGTACGATTTCTGGAACCAGTACTCGCTCAAGGATGAAAACAGTTTCGATTACAGCTCGTCGGCGATGAAAGAGCGGTACGACACCTATCTGTTCCATCAAATCATGGGTCACGCCAAAATGGGTTTCGGTACTCCCTGGGCCAAAAGGCATTCCCTGCATATTGACCTCAAAGGAACCTGCATGCAGATTCTCGAACAGGATACCACTTTCCCTTCCTTTTATCTCCCCGGAGCATGGATACCGGGCTACTCCTATTACTACCGCGACACCAGAACTGTCCAGACGGAAGCTAACCCGGCATCGAAGCAGTCGTTCGATACGCTGCTGGTGACCGGTCATGCGGTGATCAATGGAGAACTGTCGTACCGTTTTCCGCTCTCGCCGAAGCTTATCGACAAGAAGTTATGGTTTCTTTACTTCGAACGGGTCTATGGCGCATTCAATCTGAACTTCGGCGCGGGAT
>CAZGVZ010000003.1:6145-24037 GCA_964529145.1 uncultured Fibrobacteraceae bacterium
GACAGACCCGGGGATATATTCGACTATTCGAGAAACGACTGGCTCCTCGCATATGGCCTTGAATTGAGAATCGAGACGGTCTCATTCAATTCCTACCCGCTCGCGATCAAGTTTCGCTGGGATTACGGCAGCGACCGGGATCCTCCGCTCGGTGGGCATCGCTATGCAGTGTCGATCGGCTACGATTTCGACAACTGGGGTTTGATCCTCAGCCCGGATTACAACAGACCTGAAGGCATTTTCGCAAAACGATTCTGATCCCGTATCGTTTGATCGCGAATCCCGGGTCCTTTGGAATCTCTCTCTCCACGCCACAGTGGCCGGTTCTTAGCTCAGGCAGGATGAATGACACATGCACACGCGCGCGCCCTGCGGGAGCTGCGGATCGAGGTTCAGCACTACCCCCACCAGCGCGGAAATGAAAAGGTCCGAATCGCGGATTGAACGGATTTATGGATTGCGCGGATTTTTAAGAAGGGGTACAGTCATGAAGTTATTCACTCTTTGATACTTTGGTGGTGAGAAGGAGTAAACAGGACTCCATGTCTTGGACAAGACAGGAGCGCCATAGGCGCGATATGTTTATTGCACAAAAGCACCGGAAAATCGACAAGGTCCGCAGGACCGGCATGTTTCTTGAGGCTTTCCAGCCGTACATCGGAAATCATGCCGGTCCTGCGGACCTTGACCATAAGGGAAGAGTGAAGAAAAAAACAGGACCGATCTCCGTCTCTTCGTGATTGCAGGGGCGAAATTGTCCGCCCCTCTATTTACTTTGCGGGAGGAGTCTGCTTCGGAGCGGCAACGGGTTGAGCCTGTGCCGGAGCGGGTTTCACGGTGGCCGGAGCTGCTGCCGGAGCCGGAGCCGCAACAGGGGCCGGCGTCGCAGACACAGGTGCGACTATCGGAGCGGGTTGCGCCGTCGCAGCGGGAACCGGTTTTATGACTGCTGCCGCTGCTGGCTGGGCTGTCGTCTGTACGGGCTTGGCTGCTGCCGCAGGCTGGGCTGTCGTCTGTACGGGCTTGGCTGCTGCCGCCGCAGGCTGGGCTGTCGTCTGTACGGGTTTGGCTGCTGCCACCGCAGGCTGGGCTGCCTGTACGGGTTTGGCTGCTGCCGCCGCAGGCTGGGCTGCCTGTACGGGTTTGGCTGCTGCCGAGCTCTCCGGTTTTTTCACTGCGGCGGAAGCGCTCCTTGGCGCCTGCACGAAATCCTGTGTCACGGATTGCGCGATTCTTGCTTGTTTGGCGTCTTTTGTATACGTCACTCTGATGCCCGCGCCGGAACTGAGGTCCTCGAGAGTCTTCCGGGCTTTATTGATCGTGATATTCGTCGTGTTGCTGACCTGAAAAGGATAATCCTTTCCCCTCAATTTGATGGTGAAAGTCCGGCTGGATTTGTCAACAGACACCAGGATTCCTTCCATCAATTTTTCCTGAACCGCGGCCTTCTGCGCCGTACCCCTGGAAGGCTGAGAAGGAGCCTGGGGGTTGGCCGTCTGTTTTTGTGCGGAAAGGAAAGAGATACTTCCCGCGATAAGGACAATAGATACAAAACGCATAGGAGCTCCTTTCATGCAAGGGACGATTGAAAAATGTTTCACTGGTGTATTCTCTTAGTACGAAAACGACAGGTTATTGTTCATAAAGCAGATGACGCACGGTTCGATACCCGTTTTACTCACTGATAAATGTCGTACACCGCGATAATTACCCGCGTTCGGCCGGCACGACCGGAAAAGTGAGATGTAAACAACACGAAAAGTTTAATATAACTCATTCCCCGGTCCGGTCCAAATCTTCGGGTACATACCGTAATGGCGTCCGTCTCCTTTGGAGGCGTCAGGCCAAACCTGAGACTTTGGACAGCCGATCAATGAAGTACGGCAACCTGGACTGTCGTTGCGAGCCCGGAGATGCATTCATGATACGGTAACTCGAGGAGCCTCGCCGCTCTCTCCCGGCAGGAACCTTCGATCCGTAAGGACTTTATCCACTACTCTTCCTCGCACCAGTTTGCGGGTACTTGGACTAGTCCTCTCGGAATGTATGACTTAGGTATATATAGTTTTTGTCTTCAGGAACGGCAAGACAATTTTTCCGTTCTCCTCCATCCTGCCATGGTATATCGCGGGGAAAAAAACACGGTAATAGAACTGTAAAGGAAGGAAGGGGTGTTCCACCCGCGTGCTTCCGGGGTCAAGCCTCGATCCGCTGTCCTGAAAACTGTTGTCGTTTTTCGGGCATTGAGAGATAATTGATCCTGAATCCGGAAGTCCGAACCGCGGTTGTTTCATTCGAGTTCTCGCGAATTCGCTCCGGAATCCATATGCGGACTGTCCATGAGAAAAAACGCGGATCACGTTTCCTGAAAAACAGACGATGATTTCAGTTCCAAGTACGATTTGTACCGTTGCGAATGCTTCGTGCCCCCCGAGGAGGACCGAGGGAATCGGCAGGATCGTCATCAGCGACGGTGTGACCTATCTGGCGAACGGCGCCGAACGGATACGCCTCGATTCCGTTCCTGAAGGAGCGCTCCGCAACGGAGAGTACGTGAGATTCGTCATTACAAAGGATTCCGTCGCTCTCGTACCTTTTTCCGCGCTGACCTCTTCCGCTGCGATCAACTCATCCGACGGCTTCTTTCCGGCGTCGGACGATGCCTCCGCCGCTGCGGAGTGCGACGCCTTTACCAAGTCCCCTCAAACCACCTGTCCTTCGGAGGAATTCGTCAACGCCACCTCAATGAGGGAGATCAGGGATCTCGTCGGCCGAAACGGTCCTGATGCGCTCATACGAAAACTTGGATTGCTCCTTGCGAAATTCGGCAGCGTCACCGCAAGAACTGTCATTTCCGAAACGGGAACACGGGAGGTCTCCTTTCCATCGGAATCCGAACTCGAACAGATGCTGCAAGCGCTGCTTCGGTCATTTAAAAGTCCGGCTCTCGCTTCCATGCCCTCCGAAGTGCTGCGGCGACTTCTGATCGAAAGCGGAGCGTTGCCGGTTTCACGGCTCCGTGAACTCGATCACATGATGGAGGCACTTCCGGCGGTATTTCCTTCAGCCCGTTCCGGATTCAGGGATGCACAACTCAGCGCCATAGTCCACTGGCTTCATCATGTCGTTTCCGCCGATGCGCCCCTCCTGGCCGGGCTGTCGAGACTCGCGCCGATACTCCCCGCATCCGCACTTTTTCCGGAATTCGAACTAATGCTTCCGCAAACACAATCATCCAATCCTGATTTCCCTTCGCACGCGACCTTTACCCCGGAAGAAATTTCGCGCCTGGTTTGCTCCGGCGAACCGGAGTGTATTCCTGATGCGATGGAGCGGATGGGATACACCCTGGAACATGCTCTGGCGCTCCCCGGCGGGTCCGTTCCGTCGGTCGAGTTGACTTCATTCAAATCCGGGCTGCTGAGACTGCGGGCATCGGAAAAAACCGAAACAGGCCCGGCACACCCCGCGCCCGGGGGTCCTTTCTTCACAACCGGCAATGAGGGCGCCGCCGGCCGGATCGAAGTTCCGGCCGACCTTAAGTCTTCGTATTCCGCGATTTCGTTCTCCGGAGTATCGGAGGAAAAAATCCTGACCTTTCTATACGTGATGAAACTGGAGCTCACTCAGGCGATCGACACACTCTCTTCAATACGGGATACCGCAGAAATCAGTGCCTTCAGGATCCTGCCGGGAGTCGTACCCGGACCAGCGACAGAGATCCGGTCCCGAGATATCCATCACGGTCAACGGCAGGAAAACGCTTCTTCTCCGGAAGGAAACGGTACTCCTGTTCCGGCGAACGGCAAATGGATCGAAATCCTGTCTCGCGCTCTCCTGGAGACCGCGGCCCTGTTGTCCGGCGTGAAGTCAGGTCCATGTTCGCCCGAAAAAGCCGCGTGGTCGTCTGCGGCCATGGAATCAGCCGGCATTCTCGGAAAAATCGCGGAAAAATTGAGTTCACTGACGGGAACCTCCATACACCCCGGGGCCGATCCTCCGGTTCAGTTATCCGGAAAAGAAACCATGTCTCTGCTTTGTACGGCGTATGAAACTCTCGAGAAACTGACCCGCCCTCAGGACCATCCCAGGCAAGACCGCGGAGTAAACGACTCCGATGCTCCGGTACGGCAGGCAGGTGAAAAACCGGTATTCCGTCAGCCGGAGGCGGACCACTCTCAGTTATCCCATTCTCTTTCAATGCTCGGTCGTCTGTCCGGTAGTCCGGTCGATCGCCTCGAATCCCTGCAGCTCCTCGCGCGACAGGTTTCGACACTCTCCGGGACTCAGCAGATTGTCGTGCTGCCGGTAAAAATCGACGGCACCTGGACGGAGGTCAATGTCCGTTTTTTACATCGCCGAAACCGGAAAAACAGTAAAGGAGCGCGCGGCTTCTCGGTTATCCTGGAAATGGATCCCCCTGCGACCGGGCCGCTGCGTGCCCATATCGACTACAGAAAATCTCGTCTAAATCTGAAAGTCGAGTTCGAACGGGACGTCTCATGCGAATGGTTCATGAGTCATAGCGAAGAAATACGGAACTCACTCACTCGCGGCGGCCGGATTTCATCCGTGTCCTGCTCGTTTTCCACAGTTCGCGGAGAGAAATCGATTTCAGTTCCGGGTAACTGTACCGACCATGAAGGTTTCATTGATCTGAAGGTCTGAAGATGCGTTCCTCTCACAGCGAAAAAGCGGTTGCGTTACGTTACCGGGAACCTGAAGACAAGGCTCCCAGGGTAGTGGCGAAAGGCGAGGGTTCGATTGCCCGAACGATCAAGGAGGCCGCAATCAAACACGGAATTCCGCTAAGGCGCGACGACGCTCTCGTTGAACTTCTCGCTCAGATCGAGATCGACAGAGAAATTCCTCCTGAACTATACGCCGCCACGGCGGAACTTCTGAGTTGGATTTACAGGGCAAATACCGCTCTGTCCCGAAAAAACGGAGAAAAGGTGCCATGAAAAGAATCCGAATCCTCTATTTCGCGATCTACATATCGTTTTCGCACGCCATATATGCCGAAGAAGCGATTCTTTTTCTCGGTTTCCAGGGCGATAACGCTCCGGCGATCGAAGAAACGATGGATGAGCTTCTCCGGGAACGGCTTAGCGTCATTCCGGGAGTTAAATTGGTCGATTATAGGGAAACGCTCCGTTACAGGCACGACATCGACTTCGACCGGTTTTCCACGCTCCCTCTGTACAGTGTCGATGGCCTCAATGAGGTGATTTCCGATACCGTACTGGTGATATGGGGAAGTATAAAAAATTTGCGGATAGAGGCGATCCGTCGTCATTTGATAGGCTCCGGATTCAGAGGAGAGCTGGTCACGAGCGTCTCCGTGTACGATCTTTCATCCCGAAGGTTTTCCCATATCGGGGATATTCATAGTGAGGCGCTGAAAAAAAAAGGATTCATCTTCTTTACACCTCCGGAAAGGGCCATCACTGCCACTTCCACGGAACGTACGGAAATTTCCCGGGATCTCATGGAAAAGACCATTACACAAATCACGGGCATACTTACATCCCTGGCAAGAAACAGACAGGATAACTCTGCAGGCGCGCCACCCGGGAACCCTGACGGTTCTACCGCAAGGGCACCGTCCATATCGGATGTTTTTACCGTTCCGAGTATGGAACCGGCAAAGATCCGCGATCCTATGGAGAGGCCGAAACCCGACTCAATCGCGGCTTCTGCCGGGGAGAGCGGTGAAAAACAGGTAAAATAAGCAGCATACCGCGACGAAATAACGTGTATCCTTTTGACTCGAAGTGAATTTTATGTATATTGTTCTTTCCATTAGGATTCTTTGGAATTAGGCATGTCATTGAGGCATGGCGGAAGGATGCTTTATGACTGAAATCGGATCATATCGAAATGTCTTCGACGACCCGCGTGAATTCAGTAAATTGCAGGATCTGATACTCGGAGCCATCCAGCAGTTTTCCGAGTACCGCAAAGGCAATTTAACCTATGGCGAAATCATGTTCGTCATGGAATGCATTCTCGACACGATGCGAAGCGGCTCGGAGAAGGACGCACAGGCCCAAGTCAGAATCAAAGGGCTGCACGATGCACCTACCTTTTCAACCCTCCTTGCGATTACTTCCCGTTTGGTGGAAAAAATGGTAAAAAAAGGATTCATCAATTCCGAGGAAGAGGCGTTTATCCTTCATGGCGAAGACTAAGAACAACGATAGAGACAAGGATTTCCCCTCATGCAGGGACATTCAATTTCCATTCACGGTGAAAGTGCGTTTCCCCGGTGACCTGGAATATATTCCGCCGGTGAGAAAGTTCATCGCCGAACTGCTTCAAGTCTCAAATTTCAGCTCGAAATTCGCCTACCGTTCGGAAATCATCGTCGATGAAATCTGCAACAATGCCGTAGTGTACGGTTGTCGCACTCAGGATGCGGAGATCGAGCTGTCAAGTATCATCTTCGAAGACCGCATAGAGTTCACCATCAGGGATGAGGGCGGCACCAAAGAAAACGTCCGGCAGCTTCGGGCTGCGGTCGACTCCCCGGAGAACGCGGAGAATGAAGCCGTTCCGAAGGGACTGGGCCTGGAAATCGTCCGTATGCTCTCAGCGCGTCTCGATGTCCTTATCGATGAAGACAATGTCACCTCCGTTCATATCGTCCGAAAAAGGGAAGATGAACGGGAAAAAACCGGGAATTCAATCTGAGCGGAAACGGGCATGACAGCGAAACAGATAAAAATCGAAATTAAAGATGTCGCTGGCACTGAAAATGCCGTGATACTGTATTTTTCCGGCGAACTGGTTTCCGAGAGTGTCCAGCGCATCAGCGAGTGCATCGAAAGCGTCATCCTGAAATCCAAGCGTTTCGTCATCGTGGACATGAAATCGGTCACTCTCATCTCCTCTGCGGTTCTCGGGGAATTCATGGGTTGCCGCAAACGTCTGGCGGACAAGGGAGGAAATCTTGTTTTCTCCGGACTGAACCTGGAAATGCGGACGAAATTCAACCTCATGGGAGCCACAAAAATATTCCATATTTATGGCGACATCCGCAGCGCGCTCAACTTCTACAAGTGGGAAATAGAACGTCAACCGGAGAAGCTTCACGTTTCATTTCCGCCGTACCTGAAAATCGTTCCGCCTCTCCGGCAGCTGGTGAGCCGTGTCGCCCGCCTGAAGGGGTATGGAAACCGGGATTCCTTCCGTATCGAAACCATCGTCGACGAAATCTGCAACAACGCGGTCGAGCACGGGAAACCGGGCCCGGACGAAACGGTGGATCTCGGAGTGATGGTCGACCCCGATAAAATCGAGATCGATGTCAGCAACACGAGCGATCCGGACAAGCTGGCTTCTCTCACAGCCCTCCTTGTCCCGGAAAACGCGAATGAAAAAGCAAAGCCCGATCTGAAACGTGGACGTGGACTGGCGCTTATCAAGATGCTCACAGACGAATTATCGGTTGACTGTTCGGGAAAAGGAACCAGCGTCCATGTGAAGAAAGTAAGAGAGGAATGATATGGAATCTCAAATCGAGCTGTCTTTCGAGGAAATTCGCGGTAAACAGGGTGCCAAACTGGTCCGCTTCATCGGAGATTTGGATGCCACCAACATAGAAACCGTGCTGGAGAAAGTATTCAACCTGTTCAACGAGGGCACGGTGATGATCATCGCCGATTTCAAACAGCTCCGTTACGTCAACAGCACCGGACTGGGTATTCTCCTTCATTTCAGTAAAACGGCCAAAGAGAAGGGCGGCTGTTTCAAAATCGCTAATATCAATGAAAACGTCTACGAAATAATCGAAATAATCGGCGCCACCACACTTCTGGAAATCTACGACGATCTCGATGAGGCCATATCGGCGTTGAAGTAAATCATTTATATAAAACCAGGGAGACTCATGAACAAGTTAAAGTATCTGTTTTTCGCGCTGCCTCTCGCTCTGGTGTGCTCGAAAGGAAGCACCGACGAAGGTGTCGTGCGCATCGGGAGCGCCACAGTTTCCAAGGCGGGTTACAACGCTTTTGAAAAGGCGACGAGCATGTACCCTACGGATCCGGGCATTTATTTTCCGGCATACCGTCCAAAAATCACCCACCTTGTGGAAACCGATGTGATCTTCCGTCAGAAATCTGCGGGAAAACTGAAGGATTCTCTCAGAAACGGTGCGGATTGGCGGTGGAAGAAACGGTATTTCCCCGCGCAGCTCTATCTTTTCGAGCATCTTTCCGAAAACCTGGGCATACCCGAAGAGCGGATCGCCTCGTACTACGAAGCAAACAAGGACTCCTTCAAGGTTACGGTGCAGATCGATTCGACGAAAGACTCCAGCTACTACCGGCCTCTTGAAGACGTAAAGAGCCGCATTGCCGAAAAACTTTTCATCGAGGGCAACAAGCCCGATTCGGTTTTCCTTTCACGTTACGATTCACTGCCCGAGAAACGGGATCTTGAGGACCAGTGGCTGCAGCATGTCAGACAGACTCTTCCCACTTTCTTCATGAAAAGACTTTATAAAGAGGAGACCGGTTCGCCTTACCCGGACTCGCTTTCCGAAATCTTCGGCGAGGGCAAGTATATCACGCAGGACGATATGGACGTCATACTGTCCTGGATACCCGAAACGCGCAGAAGTCAGTATTCGGCTCCGGAACGCAAAAGAGAACTGGTGGAGTGGCTGGTAAGGTGGAAGCTGTTTTCCGGAATATCCGAGAAGACCGGAAGAAGTAATCTCCCGCTGGTGAAAAATCTCCTGGACTGGGCCTGGAAACTCAATGTCGCGTACGCGTATACCACCGGAATTCTCGAACCGCTCGCGGACTCGATGTTCTCCTGCGACTCTACGATGCTGCTTTATTCGTATTACGACGACAACGGATATTTTCCGCTTGAAACCAATTCGCACGCGCTCAAAAGGAAAATGGACGAGTTCAAACAGGAGCAGAAGCGTCTCCGTATAGACAGCATGATAATCGAGATGCGGAAAAAATACCAGGTCACGTTTTTGCAGAATGACTGGAAGGACATCAGGAACCAACAGCCGGCGGCTTTGCTCACCAGGGCCGATTCGCTTCGTGATTCCGGAAAAACCGACGAAGCCCGGGATGCCTATCTTACCCTCACCAAGGAATTCGCCCTTACCCAGGAGGGGCAGACCGCGCTCATTGAACTGGCTAAAATCCAGACCGAGCAGCAGCTTTATACACAGGCAATAGTCAATTACCGGAAATTCCTTCTGCTCAATCCCGATGAGGGAAAACGATGTAATACATTTTTCATGATCGGATTTATCTACGACGAATACCTCGACAAACCATTGCATGCCGAGTCGAACTATAAATGGGTGCTGAAGAACACTCCGGGTTGCGAGTTGGCCGATGATGCGGAGTTTATGATGCTTCACCTCAACGAACCCATGTCGAGCGTGGAAGAACTCAGGGACGAAGCGATCCGCCAGGGAAGAAAAATCGATCCCGCAGAGGAGACGGCCCCGGCGAACTCGGCAGATGCGGGCTCCGCTGTCGATTCGACGCTGTAAAACACGTTCCGGCCTTTTTTGAATCAATCGTCTTTGCGGGGAAATCAGGCATGGTTTCCCCGCATCCTCATGTCCTGAATCCCGGACGGCGACTCGGGTTCAAAACGTTTGTTTGACAGGTTCAGAAGCACCTTCCGTACGGAACTCCGGGAAACAGAGTTCACGGAACCTGCATTGGCGGCAAAGCGAAGGAGAAGGAGAGGGCGAAAAACGGTCAATCGGAAGGGGAATATTCCTTTCCACGTCCGTGCACCAGGCGTACATTTCGGCTGTCTGAGTCTCGATCGCATCGTAGAAACGATCCCGGTCGACATCTGTGATCGTCATTTCCATTTCATCGAATTTTGGATGAAGATATACGATCCGCGGAAAAATGCGGCTGAACGGCAGTGAAAACATCGAACTTGCCGCAGCCGAATATCCGGTCAGCTGCATCGCATGCCTGGCTTCGTTGCGACCGCCGGTTTTCCAGTCGAGAATATAAACGCAATCGTCGACCGGCAGGAGAAAATCCATTTTACAGTAGACTTTTTTTCCGTTCAGTCTGGTTTCACCGTACCCGGAGGGTTCGATGATCCAGTTCCGTCTGTCGTGAAGCGCCTTCATGAAGATCCAGCTGTAACAAGGACTCTCGATGAAATTACGCAGACATGCGTCGATCTTTTCGAGCGCCCTGCCGATGTCTATTTTTTCCTCGTATCCGTAATGGCGCTCCATGAAGGTTTTTTCGGAGAACCGCTTTTTCACCAGTGTCCGGGCGAACTCGTAAAAACGGTTCTCGTCTATATCCCGCTCGCTTGCCTGCAGGCGCTTCAGAAAGGCTTCCATTACGTCATGCACCACATTTCCGGTCTCAAGAGGAACGGACGTGAGTTCCTTGAGCAGACTCATCTTGTACTGGGGCACATCGGTCGCGTATTTTCCATAGTAGGTATAGAAATATTGACGCTTACATTTGTCGAACACCTCGTACCGGGATATTGACCATCCCAGAATGGGGGTGTAGGGGTATGAAACAAAGGAAAGCGGCATCATCGGCAGCCCGGAAACGATTCTAATTTCGGCTGTACGGCCGGATCATCGGTCCGTCGAACGAGGGGACCCGAAATTTTCAAGTTGCTTCAATATACTACGTGCGGGAGCTTGTAGAAAGGTGCGGACGCGGCCTGGAGCCGGAGTGATTACATGCGGGATATGAAATCATCGATGTCGTTGCAGAGAGCAAGCTCGATTTTCAAATTCGTTATGTCGTCCTTGTCGATATTCGTTCTTTGCTCCGGAACGCGTACCTGTACCTGCGGGGGGCATTCTGCCGAAAGACCGGAGCCGTCCCAATCGCCTCTTTGGCTTTGGGGTGCGAAATGCCGTTCGGAAGGCTTCTCCCCGGGTTCAACGATGTTCCTGAGCATGTTGATGGTTGTACCGTTGGCCGCCTTGTTCTTGATCGCTTCCATCTGGTTCCTGGACAATATGAATATTTTCTGGTCGAAATACATGATCGGCGAACAACAGGAGGGACAATTCAGAATAATGACGCATGCATTGGTGCTCAAATATATTTCGGCCACCTGCTTGCAGTGCGGACACGTCATTTTCAGTTCCTGGACCATGCATCCTCCTCAGACGGTACCTGCTTTTTCGAGGGGTATTGTTCCGGCGGAAACAGCTGACCGATAGCCGGTTTCAAAATGAACACCCCTTTATTGTAGCATAAAGCGGAATTAACGTCAAGCAGGATCTACGATGAACGAAGACGAAAATTTCGGGGAAGAGCGCCGGGAATGGTTCAGGCAGGCGTTAAAACGTGAGGTTGTCAAGCTCGAACGGCGGAGATCGGAGAGGGAAAAAAGGGGTCCGGGAATTCCTGACGCACTCTTCCTCCATCAGATAGGTGAATCCATTTCCGCCGCGGCCGGAAGTATACCCTCCGGAGTGAAAGAAATCACGTTGAAGAACGTTCATACCGGAAACATGGAAACCGTTCCGATGAATCCCAAGCTGACCGCGGAGGAAAACGCCGCCCTCTATCTGAAAAAAGCCCGAAAGGCCCGGAAGTCTAAGTCGTCGGAAACCGCCGAGATCGAAACCGAATCGCGGCTTCTTGCCACTCTCCGCGGAGCAATGGACGGAATTTCGCGCCTTACTCCTTCATCCGACGCCGTAGAAAGGGCCGCTGCAATCGACCGGGCTAAGGCCGCACTGTCTCCGATCTATCCCGATACCATCTTCGGCCCCCGTACTGAACGCGCAGCGATCCGGCACTCGCCCTTCCGGCATTTCAATGTGGCGGGTTGTGAGGTCTTCATCGGGAAAAACGATGAACAAAACGACGAATTGTCCACTTCATTCGCCGCCCCATCCGATATCTGGTTCCATGTGGCGGGATCCCCAGGCTCTCATTGTGTGCTGCAGCGCCCGAAGGGCGCTCCACCCCCGTCCGAACATGTGCTGCGCACCGTGGCGTCACTTGCCGTATGGTTTTCGAAATTGCGTCACGCGCCTTCAGCGGAAGTGCACTTCACCGAAGCACGTTTTGTTCACAAGGAGAAAAACTCACCCCCCGGTGAAGTGGTTTTGAACCGTTGGAAATCGATCCGCGTGGTACCTGAACCGCCCGAACGGCTCCCTGAAAAATGACCGGATCTCAAGAGTTTCCCTCTACCGTTTTTCGTCCCGAACCACCTGTGGGCGCTCTCCCTGAATTCCGGATACAGTCGCATCCGAGTCGCATTCCGGACGGCGTCCTTTTACGCCCCACCTGGCATTGGAATGATGTGGGCGTTCCGAAACCGGGCACGGCGCCTTTTTCCCCGTTCCGGCACATGTCTGTGGGAAAAAAGATCCTCCGGCGTAATTCCTATTCCTGTTTTGGACTTGAGTGGTCGTTTTATATATTAAACCTAAATCGTCCGATTAAGGTTAAAAAGTACTTCTGATGATCAGGAACGTCGTTGAATGAAAATAGTCGCACTCAATCCGCCTTTTCTCAGCCACTTCTCACGTGAATCCCGGTCCCCGGCAGTAGCTAAAAGCGGTACCCTCTACTATCCGATGTGGCTTTCTTATGCGGCCGGCCTTCTCGAGACGCAGGGCGGGCATGAACTCCTGCTCATCGACGCACCTGCGATGGAACTCTCCCGAGAGTCCGTGATTGAAAAAATCCACTCCTTCGGGGCGGAAATGGCGGTGATCGCCACCTCGACTCCGAGCATCTATAACGATGTGGAAGTCGGCGAGGCAATAAAGCGGCGATCATCAGGAATTTTCACGGTGCTTGTGGGTGTGCACGTTTCCGCCCTGCCGCTGGAGACGCTCGCGTTGAATGAAACGATCGATGCCGTAGCGTTCGGGGAGTTCGATGCGACACTGGTCGAACTGGCCGAAAAACTGACGGGAGAGCGCTCCGACAGTGTTCTGGAAACAGTTACCGGACTGGCATTCCGGACATCGGACGGCCGATGCGTCAAAAATGCACCTCGCCCGTATATCCGGAATCTCGACGTGTTTCCTCCTGTCGCCTCGGTGTACCGGAAGCATCTGGACATATCCCCCTACTTTTACGGTCACAGCCTCTATCCGCTCGTCGTGATAATGACCGGCAGGGGTTGTCCGTTTCACTGTACCTACTGTGTGGTACCGCAGGTTTTACAGGGACATGCCTACAGGCAGCGGTCGATTCCGAACATTGTCGAAGAGTTCCGTTACATCAGGGACAACTTTCCTGAAGTCAAGGAAATCATGGTCGAGGACGACACCTTGACAGCTAACAAAAAGCGATGTGTGGAGCTTTCCCGCGCCTTGATAGATCAAAAACTAACCTCCATTCCGTGGTCCGCCAACTCGCGCGCGGATGTGGATTACGAAACCATGCGTCATATGAAGGCGGCGGGCTGCAGGCTTTTCTGCGTCGGATTCGAGAGCGGCGATCAGCGAATTCTGGACAATATTCAAAAAGGCACCAGCATTCCCGTTATAGAGCGGTTCGTCAGGGACGCCAGACGGGCGGGGATCATGATCCACGGCTGCTTCATGGTGGGAAACAGAGGCGAAACGAGGGAAACCCTCGAAAAGACGCTCCGTTTCGCGAAAAAACTCAATCCCGACACCGCTCAGTTTTTTCCGATCATGGTCTACCCGGGAACTGCGGATTACGCCTATTATCTCGAAAAAGGATGGGTCACTTCGAATAATTTCAGGGACTGGATCACTCCGAAAGGACTGCACTCCTCGACGATTTCGAATCCCGACCTTCCGTATGGCGAACTTGTCCGATTTTGCGACAGAGCCCGGAAGGAGTTCTATCTGCGACCGCGATATCTGTTCCATAAAGCGCTGCAGAGCCTGAGCAGCCCCGCGGAAGCACGGCGCAACATCAAGGCTTTCTTTACTATTGGTAAATACCTGTTCAAATCCGCGCCCACCGATATTTCCTGACCGGAATACCGGATCATTACTCGTTCACCATGAAAGAGGCAGGCTCTTCCGGATCGCTCCTTGCCCGCGCCCGCCATCAATTGTATACTCTTGAAGAACACAGGAACCTGTGTATCTCCCCCGAAGTGAAAGGACGGATGAGGATGAAACCCTCGACTGCCAAGGCCCGAATCCTGGTTATCGACGATTCCAGCGACATCTGTTTTCTTATCTCGAGTCATTTCAAACTAAGCGGATTTCAGGTGGAAACCGCAAACAGCGCGATGGAAGCATTGAAACTCATCAACAGAGAAAGATACGAGATCGTCATTTCCGATATCATCATGCCGGGCATGAAAGGAACCGAGCTGCTCCAGAAAATCAAAAAACAGCATCCCATGACCCACATGATCATGATAACCGGGTATGTTTCCCTTGAACATATCCTTACCTGCATGCGTTTCGGTGCGGATACCTGCATATTCAAGCCGATGGACAACTTTACCGAACTCGATGCCTCGGTCGAGATGGCGATCGATTCTCTGCGGCGTTGGGAAGAGAAAATCGTCGCGCTGAAAGGTCTCAAGGAGTTCAACACTCAGAGTCTCGAATACAAGGATGAGCCCGAGAACAGCCGGTTCGAGATGGAAGCGACGAACTGACCCTTTTTTTCCATAAACGTCGGGAAAAGGGCTTTCGTACATTGTTCATCAAGTATCCTTCAAAGGAGTGAAAGAGAGATGAAGAGGCAGTTTCACGTGAAAGTCGAGCTGGTAAGGGGGGCCTGCACCAGGGGATATAAAGAGGGTGACACGTTCGTTTTCAACGGTTTTGATACTCCACACGCATTCTGCGGAGGAGCGTACACCGTTCTGTTCCCCATCATTACCGCACTTGGAGCGGGGGGGCGTTTCGACTATGAACAGAACCCGCTCTGCAAGACGAAAATGGCCTGTCCCGATGGGGGGAATGTGCTGTTCAGCGTTACGCTTGCCGAATCAGACCACAACGGCTAAAAGCTTTTCAGGCCTCACGAATTACTCCGATGAAATTACCGGACTGCCGCGACATCAGGGTTTGGGGAGATTGTCGAGTTCCTTTTCAGCCTTTTCGATCTCTTCCTGAGGCAGTGCGTAGTCGGTCAGCTGTCCGGAGAGGAATTTCTGGTATCCAAGCAGATCCAGATGTCCGTGTCCGCTCAGGTTCATGAGAATCACCTTCTCTTTTCCTTCCTCCCGCGCCTTTATCGCCTCCTGAATGGTGGCCGCGACCGCATGGCTCGTTTCGGGAGCGATTATTCCACCCTCGCTGCGGGCCCACTGAATGGCTGCACGATAGCATTCCAGTTGAGGAATCGCGCGCGGTGTCAGAAGTCCTTCCCGAGCGGCCTTGCTTACGATCGGAGGCATTCCATGATACCGCAGCCCTCCCGCATGGATCGGTGCGGGAACGAAATTATGCCCGAGCGTGTGCATTAGCAAAAGCGGTGTCATTCCGGCGCTGTCGCCGAAATCATAAGTGTAAAGGCCTCTGGTCAGTGTCGGGCAGGAGGTCGGTTCGACGGGAATGATCGTGATCTTCGCACCGTTGATCACATCATTGACGAAAGGAAAGGCGAGGCCCGCGAAATTGCTTCCGCCGCCGACGCAACCGATCACTATGTCGGGATTCCTGATTCCAACTATCGCGAGTTGTTTTTTCGCTTCCAGACCGATAATGGTCTGATGGAGCATCACGTGATTGAGCACGCTGCCGAGGGAGTATTTCGTCGTTCCGGTTTCGTCGCCCACTGCCGATTCTACCGCTTCACTTATGGCGATTCCCAGACTTCCCGGCGTATTTGGATCCCTTTCGAGCACTTGTCTTCCGTAAGCGGTCTCGCTGCTCGGACTTGCGACGCACTGCCCGCCCCAGGTCTCCATCATCGTTTTTCGGAAAGGTTTCTGGTCGAAACTGATTCTCACCATGAACACCTTGCACTTGAGCCCGATGAGCGCGCAGGCGAACGACAGGGCGCTGCCCCATTGACCGGCTCCGGTTTCCGTGGTGAGCGTTTTGGTACCGAACTGCTTGTTGTACCAGGCTTGAGCGACGGCGGTGTTGGGTTTATGACTTCCCGCGGGGGAAAGGCTCTCGTCCTTATAGAAGATTTTCGCGGGAGTGTCGAGGGCGCGTTCGAGAAAAAGCGCTCTGCGCAGAGGCGATGGGCGCCATCTATAAAGTATATCCAGAACCGGTTCGGGGATATCGATCCATCTCCTGGTACTGACCTCCTGTTCGATCAGATTCATCGGAAAGACCGCGCACAGGCTTTCGGGCGAGAGCTGTTTTCCGTCGGGACCCAGCGGCAGCGGCACCGGGAGGTCTGCGGCAAGATTGTACCATTGACGGGGTATATCGCTCTCATCCAGAAAGATTTTGACGCTCATTCGAAGCTCCTTGAGAAATATGTAATCAACGCGCAAAAATTCTACCCGTACACCCGATCAGGGAATCCCGGTCGAACTACCGATTCCTGTTTTGGACATGTAATACCGAAAGGTATGCGATACGAATATATGAAAAACCGCCTGAGGGGTCAATAGAGATACGAATGTGGTAAAGTGGGTGCCCGTACTCCGGGCTATCGGAAGGTGGCGCCCGGAAGAACGCGCCCGTTCGATCGTGCATGGATTTTCGTCAGGCGGTCCGTCGCTCCCTGCCGGCGACCTGCGTGCCGTTTCCCAGAACCAGTTCATACAGCATCACCGGAAGATGACGCCACTGTTTCCGGTGCACTTTGCCGTTCTTCTGCCGCAAGATTTGCCGGTGCAGCCTTCGGGCCTGCAGCACGAAAGCTTCGAGATTCGCTTCGACCAGCTGGGGAAAAGGAGAACCGTCGGTTTCGATGGCGAGGAAGGGGTATGTGCCCGCATCTGTGGAAAAACGGGCCGCCCTTTTGCCCCAGCCCGCCATACGCGCTTTCCCTGCCGGGCTCATCTCCTTTTTTAGCATCGCTTCGGCCATTCTCGAGGGCATGCATCCGAACGGACCGATCGCCAGGATACCACATGAATCGTCCAGAATTTCCCGCATACCGAGCCCGACGGTAAGGATGGTTTCACCCCTGAAGTTTTCGTCCAGCAGGTGCGTTACTCCCGCTAATGTGCGCCGCACGTCTATCATCTCGTATTTATAGATACCGCTCTGTGAAAGAACCGATTTGATCCGGCTCTCCCACCATTCCTGAATGCGTGCGACAAGCTGCATACGCATCTTTTCCTTGAACGTGAACTGGCGTTCGCCCAGACCGGTATTGATGACATAATTGCCATAGCACGGGTATTCGGCAATAGGCGCCACCCGCACGCGGAATCCCTCGTGCTCGAGGTATTCGACGATGTCCTTGCGGGAAAATTCGTCTCTTCGCACGTATATCTCGCCTATCAGCGAAACGACCGGGACATCCGCGGGACTGGCTTTCAGAGGGATACTTTTCAGTCTCATCGCCACTGCCCCAAGGAGCGTACCGAGCCTTACCGACAACCGTCCATCGAACCAGGCGAGCAGTTCATGCCAGATCTCCTCCAGTGTCTGAAGCGCTTCGGTCACGTTCAGGGCCGTGACCGCAAGTGTGCTTTTGATATCGGAAATCGCGTCCGCGACCACGATCGCCTGCCACGCCCTGAGCAGAATCCGGTTTCCCAATCCGCCGTACCCGTTTTCGTCTGTCAATGTAATGACCGCGGCATTCTCGAATCGCAGCCGCTCGATCAACTGATTGAGAGCCACACAGTACTGGCCCAGGCGGCATGGACCACCGCCTGTGGGAAGAAAGAAGAGCGTTACTTTCCACGAGTCTTTCCGCTCACGGATATATTTCACGAAAGAACCGGTAGTCAGGATATAGGGAAGGCATTCTTTGCAGGAGGTGCTGGAGCGTCCTTCGAGCAGCACCTGTTTATCGG
>CAZGVZ010000004.1:0-17004 GCA_964529145.1 uncultured Fibrobacteraceae bacterium
GGGCGATCGGCTTCGACGATGAGGAAACAGTCACCTGTATCGGTGGAGGGTACGCGGGGTCGGCCGCAGGCAAGATTTTCCGCCGTTCCGGAAGCGAATTCGAAGAGGTCGCTTCCACCGGAAGCTCAGCGCTCAGAAAAATCACTGCTGGATATGCGGTAGGAGACGGCGGGAGGATCGCTTACCGGCGTGGCGGCTCTTGGTCATCACGGCTTCTCGGGTCTGCGGATTATCGTCACGGTAATCACACCGGAGCGGGTGGCGGCACGGCGATCGAGCTGCTGGATTCCGAGTGGAAACATTCGATCACCGTTCTTTTCGATTCCGCGACGACCATAAAGGCGGTTTCCCCGTCCTCGTTCGAATCCGCGATCAACAATGGGATAGCGGAGGTGTCCGGGAATTCCAGCCTGAAGCTGCAGCTTTACGATTACGATGACAATCGCGCGCTCCCTTCGGTGACATTGAAAGGGGAGAAAGGATCGGTCGTGCTGAACAGATCGGCCGAAGGAGTCACTCTGCTTCGCCATGACCCCTCCGCGATCTGCACCACGCAGCAGGCTTTCTACGACGACACGACCCTCACCTTATATTTCGAAAGCGACAGCGTGAAGATCGAAGCCCGGGCGCGAAAGGGGATTCTGGATCCAAGCTGCAAATATTGGAAATGGCAGAATTTCACGTTCAATGCGGCCGGGAACTGGAGATCCGGGGATACGCTGGTGATTGCCGCCGGTTCCGATACCCTGCGGCTCAGAAACAGCGGTTTGGTGACCGTGAACGGAAGGAAAAGGCATTCGGCCGGCGCCGTTGTCACGTCAGTACGGACCGGCAGAAATGGAACGATCACCATCACTCCCTGCACCGGGGTGAGGCGCGTTTCGATCATCGACGCCGCCGGTCGTCTGCTGCGGCGGCATTCCGTCCCGGCGTCCGGTGCAACCGCCGTGATATCCGGGCTTTCGCCGGGAGTCCATTTTATAGGGATCGAGTACCTGTACGGGGGAACGGATTTCGTGAAGTATATATATGTGGAGCGCTCTCCGCGTTAGGTGCCGTCAGGTCACTTGTTTTGTGATAAGAGATCCAAAAACATCCGGGGAGTTAATTACGGGGGACCACCGGCTCTGCCTTTGAGCAAGACGGCGGGGCAGCCATGGCGTACCCCTGCATAGAGTGCGGCCTGGTTGACTGGCGTCCCTTGGGGAGTGCCCGATATCCCCTGACGATTCTATCTTTCCGGGTCGAATACGATTTCCCTCGTTGAAGGTCCCCTGTCCCGGAAAGCAATCAGCCTCGTGCGGGGAGGAAGGGCCGAGGGGAACATCGTTCCCCACTCTATGAGGCAAACACCGTCTCCGTTGACGTATTCGTCGAATCCTATTTCCCGGAGTTCGCACTCTTCGGAGAGCCTGTAGAAATCGAAATGGTAGATTGTAAGGCGCGGAGTTTCGTAAATATTCACCACTGAAAAACTGGGCGAACGCACTATGGTTCCAGGATCTATCGCCCAGACGAAGCCACGGACGAATTCGGTTTTACCTGTCCCGAGATCCCCTTCGAGGGCATACACGTCGCCCGGTTTTGCTGCCGCGGCAACCTGCGCTCCGACTTTTTTCGTCTCTTCCACGGAAGAGGTGATGACGGTCATCAGGATACGCCCGGCGTAAGCACGCTTACCGGCACGATGATTTCCTCCATGGACACTCCGCCCTGCTGAAACGTGTTGCGGTATTGCCGGTTGTAGTGCTCGAACTTGTCGGGGCGGATGAAATAATAATTCTCCTTCGCGATGACGCACGCCGATTCTTCTCCTATTTTCGGAAGACCGAAATGGGTCGGGTCCGGGAGGTAAATCACCGTTCTTTCATCGGAGGATATGCCGGTTCCGAATTTGTAGCGCAGGTTGGTGCCCCAGTTTTTGGCGCAGTACAGTTCCGTGCCCCTGCTGCACAGGACACTTCCGTGGTCGGACATCACGATGACGCGGCAATTATCCTGTGTCGAAACCTCGCGAAGCATCTGCAGCAGAGTCGACCGTTCGAACCAGGAGCGGGTGAGCGCGCGTATTCCACTTTCGTCATTGGTGATTTCCTGAAGGATCCCGGACGTGGTGAGCGCCTGCTGGAGCTGATCGAAAAAATTGACGACGAACGTCACGATACGGCTTTTCCGGCATGATTCAATCCGGGACTGCAGGTGCTCAGGTTCTATCCTGTCCGTGATTCTGGTGAACCACGGTTCATCCGCGTGAATTGAAAACCCGAGCCTGCTCAGGTGCTCACCCAGAAGCCGCTCCTCTATGAGATGTGTGGCGAACGCGTCCCCGTTATCTTCAGGAAACCAATCCGGTGCGAATGTTTCGGCGATCGTCCGCGGAAGCATGCCGCTCAGAAGAACGGCCCTCGCGAAAATATCGTCGGTAGGAAGCGTTGAAAAGAAATAACTGCGTTGAATCCGGAAATACCTTTTAAGTACTGTTTCGATACCGATATACTGATCGAGCCGCATACCGCTCAGCACTACCAGGTAGGTACGCCTCTCCTCTTTCGATTTCGGACCGAGATACCTGTCGATCACTCCGGTCGAAAGGAGCGGACTGTCCGTATCGTTTACTATCCAGCGGGCGTAATTCTCGATGTAATAGCTGGAAAATTTCGCGTTACAGTCGGATTTCTGTCCGGAATGGGTTTGCCTGAGACCCTCGTCCTCCACCGATTCGAGCGTGAGATCCCATCCGGTCACGTTCTCGTACAGCTTAATCCACTGCTGCGGTGAAAGATGGCTCGACAGCATCGAACGATTTTCCGAGTAACTCCTGATGTATTTCTGTGCGATGTTGTTCGAGACAATCCGTTTGGAATCAAGCAGGTTCTTGCAAACCATGAGTATCTGGCTGGGATTGACCGGTTTTGTCAGATAACCGTCGATCTTCTTTCCCAGCGCGTCCTCCATGAGCTGTTCTTCCTCGCTCTTGGTGACCATGACGATCGGCAGGTCGGGATTTATTTCCTTGATTTTTTCAAGCGTCGTCAGACCGCTCTTGCCGGGCATCTGTTCGTCAAGAAGCACGATGTCGAACGCCTGCGGTTTGTCCGCCACGAGTTCGATGGCATCATCCCCGCAGAACACTGGAACCACGCTGTATCCACGAGTTTCCAGGAACATGATATGCGAGCGAAGATACTCGATTTCGTCGTCGGCCCAGAGCACTCGTTTCCTTCCGGATGTCATACGGCTCCCCCCGTTTCCTGCAGGCACGCCGATGCGACGGGCCGGAGGCTTACCGGCAGATCGACATTGAAAATGGTACCTTTGTCGCGTTGCGACCATGCGATATAGATTTCACCGTTATGATAGTCTTCAACGATCCTCTTTGCTAAAGTCAATCCCAATCCCCATCCCCTTCTTTTGGTGGTGAACCCTGGGGAGAAAACGCTTTTCTGCGCCTCCCACGAAATCCCCTTGCCGTTGTCGGTGATTTGAATGCGTACGATCTTGTCGTGGGTTATGTATTCCGTCCTGATCCCGATTTTGCCGTCGTTGCGGGTGATCGCATCGATCGAGTTTTTCAGCATGTTTTCGAACACCCATTCCAGGAGATCGCGGTTGGCCTCCACAAGCGGCATTTGCTTGAAATCGTATTCGATGCTGATTCGGTTGCGAAGGAGGGGCAGCCGCATCTTGAAGTAGGAGGCAACATCGGTGAGAACGGAGGTAAGGTCGCAGGGTACCATCGTCGGAGTCGAACCGATCTGGCTGAACCGTGCGGTGATCTTGGAGAGCCTTTTGAGATCGTTGCCCATATCAAGAAGAATCTGCCGTGTTTCCCTCGGGTCCTGAACTGTATCTCCCTGTATTGTGGACTGGAGATATTCGACCCATCCCATGATCGAGGAAATCGGCGTGCCAAGCTGGTGGGCGGTTTCCTTGGCCAGTCCGACCCATAAATTGCTCCGTTCGGTGATTCTTATATTGTGAAAGGCCAGATAGAGAAGGACGATAAACGCTGCGACCAGACCAATTTCCAGAAAAGGCATCAAAAACAGGCTGCCTATGAGCTTGCTGTTTCCGTACACCAGATAGGCGAGTGGCCGTTCCCCGTTCCTTTCCAAAACGATACTGCGTGGTTTGCAGGAACGGCGCAACGATGCGATTTTCTTGTCGAGAACGAGCCGTTGCGACTGATCGAGAGTGTCCGGGAGAAGCCGCTTCCTTTCGAACGCCGTGTTTTTGTAGTATACGTTGCTCCATAAAATGGGTTGCCAAAGCGTATCCGTCACGATAATGGGATTTCCCGAGGTCGAGAGGATTCTTTTCAGTACCGGATTGATCCGGTCAAATGACATACTGCCCGAAACGGTCATTTGAATCAGTTCCGCGTACGCTTCTGTGATCCCTGTCATTTCCGCTTTCAACCGGCTTGTCACAGCGAAGGAAAAAAGGATGTAGATGACCAGCGCGAAGGTGCAAAGAACGAGCAGTACGTTTTTTCTCGTGAACGGACGGATCTTCAAAAAAAGGAAGTAAAGGAAATGGGCGTCGGCGATTCTTTTCAGCCAGTTTTTCACCGCGGTCCGATCTCCCTCATTCCGTGCATCCAGGGCTGGAGCGCTTCAGGGATCAGTATGGTCCCTTCAGGCGTCTGACAGGTTTCCAGTAGCGACACCAGGATCCGGGCTGTCGCCAGACCGCTGCCGTTGAGCGTATGAAGGAACCGCGGTTTGTCACCGTTCGCCGGGCGGTACCGGATATTCAACCTGCGGGCCTGGAAATCCTCGAAATTACTGCATGAAGAAACTTCCAGGAACTTCCGTTCACCCGGGGCCCAGGTTTCGAGATCGTAACATTTAGCTGCTGTAAATGAAATGTCCGCATCGCAGAGTTCCAGTACGCGGTAATGGAGGTCCAGCGCTCTGAGAACCTCCTCCGCATCGCGGCGGAGTTTTTCCAGCTCATCATACGAGACTTCGGGCATCACCATCTTCACCAGTTCCACTTTATTGAACTGATGCACTCGAAGGTACCCCTTGGTGTCTTTTCCATAGCTTCCCGCCTCCCTGCGGAAACAGGCGCTATAGGCGCAATACCGGATCGGCAGGTCGGATTCCTCGATGATTTCGTCCCTGTGCAGATTGGTCACGGGCACCTCGGCGGTAGGTATGCAGAACAGGTCGTCTTCATTAACGAAATACATCTGTTCTTCGCTTTTAGGAAGCTGCCCGGTGCCGAAAAGACTCGTCCTGTTGACCAGAAACGGGGGGAATATTTCCCGGTATCCATGAAGGCGGGTGTGTGTGTCCAGGAAAAAATTGATAAGAGCTCTTTCAAGCAGGGCGCCGGCACCCTTGAGAACCGGAAAGCCTGCGCCGGTAATTTTCGCTCCACGGGGAAAATCGATGATATCCAGAGCCGCGCCTAATTCGATATGATCTTTTGGCTCGAAATCGAAAACTTTCGGAGTACCCCATTGTGCCACGACAACGTTGTCCTTCTCGCTTTCACCATGGGGAATAGCCACATGCGGTACGTTTGGAATGCGTATGAGCAGTTCGTGCAGCGATGCTTCCAGTTCTTTCTGCCGGATATCGAGCGATTTTGTATTGTCGGAAACCGTTTTCATCTCGTCGAGTATCGGCGTCGTATCCTTTTTCTCCTTCTTGAGGCGGGAGATCTCCTGAGATCGGGTATTTCGGACATTCTTGAGGCGCTCCACCTCTTTGATGGTATCTCGCCGGAGGCCATCCAGTTCCAGGACTCTATCGATATCAACCGAACATTTTTTCCGGGTGCACGCGGTCCGTATCGCTTCCGGGTCGTCTCGGATACGCTGTATGTCGAGCATCGAACTACTCCTGTGGGATGAATAAAAATGAAAAATATAATATGATGCCCTCTCTGCGGAATACTGGAATGAAGACACGGGAGGTTTGGATGGGCATGGCTCCGGCGCTAGAAAACCCGGGCAGGAGGTGATGGAGTGCTCGCCCTTTCGGTTCGAAACGTTCAACAGGGATAAGGGAGTAAGACACCCGGCGCATTGCGTCGATTTTCCATACTCTTTGGCCATCTTGCCGTAAATGAATCGTCCGATCGAAGCGGAACGCGAATGCCGGTATTCCCAAAACCTGGTATCGCCGGCGGATCTCTCTTCTTCAGGCCTCTTTTCCGCGGCTTTCAGTTACGAATCTCCCGGACATACCATTACCTGCCTCGGTAGGAGAGGACAATGTGATCCTATTGAAGTGTCCCTGGACCGGACCTGCAGCGCCTATACGAATCGATGCAGCAAGACCGGCGTCGGTCTTCTATGCCCGTTTATGTCCTTCCTTCGGGCTTTTTCCTACCTTCGACAGCAGTCGGTACCCCGGTACATTCGAATGAGGCGTAAAGAATACGATCTTGAGGTACTCGTAGACCAGAACGACAAGAGAACAGAATATCCATACCGTAATCGCCTCGATCGGAAGATCGTTCCATACGCCGATGTAGAGACCGAGCATGGCTCCCCTGCGATAACCCCAGTATCCGCGTGGCAGCGCCAGCGTCACTTCCCAGATCACCGAAATCAAGAGAGTGAGAATGACACAGACCGAGTATGCCGGCCAGTTTACGAAATTGCGGGCGGTGCGATGGAAAAGAATCATCGGAGTGTAGGCCATGAAAACCAAAAACACGAAATAACCGGGAAGCGGCATTCCTTCCGGATTGATTGCGAGCTTGATGGCGCATCCTGCGCAGATCAACACGAATCCGCTCACGAAACCAGCGGGATTGAGAAAAAGGGTTCTTCGCAGGCGCGACCGGTACCTCAGGTATCTTTTGTCGGGAATGTTGTAACGGGCAAGCCAGAATTCGTCACAGAAGACATAGACAAAAAGCACAAACCAGAAGCCTGTGATGTAAAAGACGAACTCCTCGACGGGAATGCCGAAAATGTAGATTCCGATCGTCTTGTCGTGGTCGGGAAAGGTGAAGAACGAATGCGCGAACAGAAGGTCGAGAACGCATCCGATTGCCGCGAGCAGAGCGATCGTGATAGCGAGGGCCAGGATTTTTTCCGGGGAGAGCAGACGTTTCCGAATGAAAAAAACGGACATCGCTCCGATCGGAACGATCCAGATCAGGAGCGACAGAGTGTATTCCGGAATGAACATGCGCCCGTCACCTCCGAAAACAGTCGACAATCACCGTGCCGGCATTTTTTTCCATGATACCTTTGTTTCCTTTTCCATTTGATAATATATTATTGTTACCGACGTGGGGTATGGACTTTCCGCAGGGCATGTTTTTTTCCGCGCTGCGCGAGCGGCGGCCCCGGCGTTGACAGACATTCTGAAAAGGCGGACTCCGGTCATGACTGCGCTGACCTGCTATCTGTGTGCCGCGTTTTTTCTGTTTTGTATGCGATTGGTCAAAGGAATCTGGCCATGGGGATACCTCTGCGGAGGCCTGTACTACGGTATCTACAATGAAATCTGTTTCGAATTCTGCTGGAATTATCGCCCGGAACTCGGGCCTATGCTCTGGAGAGACGTACCGCTCATAATCGTGATCGGCTGGAGCGCCTACACCGCGATGAGCCTTTCCCTGACGGACCTCATCGCCGATAAAACGGGTCTGAATAACCCTCTTCTGGTCAAAACGTCGGATGTCCTCCTGTTTTTCGTAATCGGATATCCGCTCGAACGGCTCATGTCGAAGCTCAATCTCTGGGATTACCACAATACCTTGCAGGCAGCTTTTTGGATACAGATTTCCGGATACCTGTTCGCGGGAATTCTGGTCTCCGCGACAGGCAGACAGCTTCAGACATTCTTTAAGACGAACCATCAATTATCTTCATTGATCAATAAATAAGAATGCCTGTTCGGAAGAGGATGCCCCCGGGCGTGCACATCGTGATGATTTCAAACGGTTCCGCACATGAGAAATGACGACATTTTCCGCCGCTATCGAATCGCGTTCAGCAATCCGGCCACCATGAGGCGGTTGATACACGAAGCAATGGCGCTGCGGTACGCCATCGGGCTCGGAGCGATGTTCGTCGCGCAAAGGTTTCACGAATCCCTTCCGCTGCCTTATCCGCATTTCTTTCTCGGCAGTATTCTTTTTGTCGCAGCGAACGCGATCCTCCATCTATTGTCCGCCCGGGAAGCCTTGCTGCCCGTGACATTCATTCTGCTGCCCTATTTCGATATCGGTTTCGCTCCATTGATACTGGCGACCTCGGGCGGCGTGATGAGTCCTTTCCTGATCACCCATTTTATCACGCTCATTGGAAGCGGACTGCTGTACACCAGCAACAGGAATCTGGCGTTTCATTCTTTCATTATACTCCTGGTCAGTTATCTGGGAGTCGCCCTATTCCAGAAAGCCGGGATACTCCCCGGCTATCTTCCGTTCACCATGGAGGTCATGGAGAACGATGTTTTCTTCTATCTGGTCATGTCCATAACGGTACTCATCATAACGTTCGGCTACCTGCTCGTTACCCTGCTCAATTCGCATGTCCACCGGACTCTCGACGACCTCACGAGATCTTTCGACAGGATTGTCAAGGGTACGACCGCGGTGGTGAACGAAGACTTTTTCTCCAATCTGGTCCGTTGCTGCGCGGAAACGTTCGATATACGATGCGTTTTTCTCGCGGAGGTCAGACCCAGGGAGCGGCGACTGTGTACACTCGCGATATGGCACAAAGGCAGACTGGAGGAGAACTACACGCTGCCGCTCAGGGGTGCCCTGGCGTGTGAATTTCTCGAGCAACCAGAAATCAGGGTGATGGAGCCCTCACGCTTCGGTCACTACGCGGGCGATCCGCTCACGTCGCTCTTTCACGCGACATATGTTTTCGGGCTGCCTTTAAAGGCGGCGGACGGAAAAAGGATCGGGGTGCTCATGGCACTCAACGATTCACCTGTGGATTCGCCGCACCTCCTTGAACCGCTCTTTACAATATTCGCGACGCGGGCCGCAGCCGAACTCGAAAGGAAAAGCGCGGATGAAAGAAAGGCACACCTGGAACACCTTCTGGCTCAATCCCACAAAATGGAGGCTATCGGGCATCTCGCAGGAGGAATCGTCCACGATTTCAACAATGTCATCAATGCGATATCCGGGTATGTCTCCCTGATGAGGAAAAGGCTCGGGCCGGAGCACCCCCAGAACCGCTACCTCGAACACATCTCGGGCGCCGCCCGAAACGCGATGAACATCACCGAACGCCTTTCCCTTTTCGTGAAGAACGAAAAACCTCGAATCGGACCCGTCGATGTCCATGTCGCGATAGGTGCGGCGGTCTCGATGCTCAATCACATGAAACACCAGTCGGACTTCACCGTCGAACTCGATCTGAAAGCGCCGGCTCCGTATACGCCCGGTGATATGTCGCTGCTTCAGAACGTGTTTCTAAACCTGGGAATAAACGCCCGTGATGCCTGTGAACGGAAACCCGGGCTCATTGTCTTCGGCACATCCCTCTCGACTCTCGACTGCGAAAATGTTCTTTGTCAATCTTTTTCGATCGATCCCGGTCCATATCTCCGGATCACGGCGCGTGATAACGGTTGCGGGATCGGCGAGGAGACGATGGCGCATCTGTTCGAACCGTTTTTCACCACCAAGGAAAGAGGCAAGGGAACCGGACAGGGCCTTGCTAACGTATGGCATTATATTGAAAACTACAGGGGGACGATCGAGGTACGGAGCAGGCCGGGCGAAGGGGCCGAATTCACGCTTTACCTTCCGGTCTGCACCGGAGAGTAGAGGTACCACTCTGCGCGATCTTTTCCTGAGTAATTTTTTCAGCATCAAGATCGTGGATTCGGCTATTGACCCATATCCCCGGAGGAACATGAAATCGTTTTCCCATGTTATCGCTTCGCTGCATCTTGCGGCGTTACAGGTGTTCAATTCACATTTCGCGTCGTCTGCGCAGGGAAAAACCGGCAGGGTTCCCCTGTACAGAAACCCCGCAGCTCCGGTCGAAAAAAGGGTAAAGGATCTGCTGAGGCGCATGTCGCTCGATGAGAAGGTCGCCCAGATGCAATGCGTCTGGAACGGCAAAAACGAGGCGCTCGACGATGCTGGGAGGTTCGATCCGCTCAAGGCGGAGAAAGCCTTCCCCCATGGAATCGGACACATGGCCCGACCTTCCGACAATACCGAAAGGAAGCCGGCGGGTGTGACGCGGGATCCGCGTGAGACAGTGGAGCTGGTCAACGCGGTACAGCGGTTCATGATCGAAAAGACACGGCTCGGGATTCCCGTCATGTTTCATGAAGAGGGGCTCCACGGTTATCAGGCGAAAGACGCCACACAGTTTCCGCAGGCCATTGCACTGGCGAGCACCTGGAATCCGGAACTGGTCGAAGAGGTCTATTCCGTAGTCGGAAGGGAAATACGGTGCAGGGGGGTATATCAGGTTCTCTCACCGGTGGTGGACGTCGCCCGTGACCCGCGCTGGGGCCGGACCGAGGAGACTTTCGGTGAGGATCCGTTTCTTGTGTCTGCCATGGGTCTTGCGGCGGTAAAGGGATTCCAGGGTACCGGCCTGCCGCTGGCTTCAGACAAGGTCCTGGTGTCCCTAAAGCACCTTACCGGTCATGGACAACCCGAAAGCGGGACAAATACCGGACCAGCACCGGTACCTCCCCGGATGCTGCGGGAGATCTTTTTCCCTCCGTTCGAACTTGCGGTAAGGCAGGGTGGGGCACTGTGCGTGATGGCTTCCTACAACGAGATAGACGGTATTCCCTCGCATGCGAATCGATTTCTTCTGACGGATGTCCTTCGGGGAGAGTGGGGATTCGACGGGTTCGTGATCGCGGATTACGACGGCATCTTCGATCTTATGACTCGCCACCATGTCGCCGGGACACCGGAGGCGGCCGCGATGCAGGCGCTAGAGGCCGGTGTGGACGTCGAACTTCCCGACCGTAAAGCCTACCGCCTGCTCCCTGGACTCGTGAGTAAAGGAATCTTGTCCGAATCGCAGGTCGACAGGTCAGTGTCGAGGGTTCTGAGGGCGAAATTTCTTTCCGGAATTTTCGAACACCCCTATGCGGATGGAGAAGTCGCCGAGGAACTGACCGGAAACGGTGAAGCACGCGAGCTGGCCCTGAGAGCGGCCCATCAATCGATCGTTCTCCTGAAAAACGAAAAACGGCTTCTTCCTCTCGACCTCGCGCGATGCACACGGATCGCGGTGGTCGGTCCCAATGCCGCCGAAACGCCGCTTGGAGGGTACAGCGGCGTACCCCGGAAAACGGTGAGCATTCTGGATGGTATCCGCGACAGGGCTGGCAGCGGCGTGGCGGTCGATTTCGCCCAGGGAGTGAGGATAACCCAGAGCAGAAACTGGTACAATGACCATGTGCAGCTGGCCGATGCCGGGGAGAACCTCCGTTCCATCGAAAAGGCTGTCGAAGTCGTGAAGGGAGCCGATTGCGCGATCGTTGCAATCGGCGGCAACGAAGAAACCTGCCGCGAGGGGTGGGCGGATAACCATCCGGGCGACAGGTCGTCTCTCGATCTGGTGGGCGAACAGGAAACACTTGTCAGGGCAATCGTCGCGACCGGAGTCCCTGCGATCGTCGTTCTGATCAACGGGAGACCCTTATCGATCAATTACATAGCAGAAAAAGTTCCCGCCGTTCTGGAGTGCTGGTATCTGGGACAGGAAACCGGAACTGCGGTGGCTGACATTCTCTTCGGAATCGTCAACCCGGGCGGAAAACTGCCCCTTTCCATTCCTCGTTCGGCCGGTCAGCTGCCGATGTTCTATAATCGCAAGCCCTCGGCCCGGAGGGCGTACCTTTTTGGTTCCACCGAACCTCTCTTCCCTTTCGGGTACGGTCTATCCTACACAACATTCAGGTTCGAAAACCTGCGACTCGCGCGTGCCGAAATCGCAGCCTCGGAAAATACTGAGGTACTGGTGGATGTGATCAACACCGGGGACCGCCCCGGCGATGAAACGGTACAGCTCTATTTGCGGGATCTGATCGGTTCCGTGACCCGACCGGTTGCGGAACTCAAGGGATTCAGGAGGATTACACTCGAAAAAGGAGAGAGCCGCACGGTGACTCTGCCGCTCACGCCGGACCACCTCTCGATGTATAACCGTGAGATGAAACGGGTGGTGGAACCCGGGGAATTCGAGATCAGGGTGGGACCGAATTCGGTCGAAGGTATCACAACGGTGCTGAAGGTTAAAAAGGCAAGGAAAAACACCATTATTGGACAGCTGTTTTTCCGCTGATGAAAAATTTCGAACTTTCCCGCTGATCACCTCGCGAATTATTGCGATATCGGTTAAATTACCGTGAAACGATGAACCTGCCGCTCATTTCCTGTCTGCCCTGCCTGATCACGAAGGTGTATGTGCCGTGGGGAACCTTGTTGCCGGAGGTTGTCTGTTTGTGCCAGGCTATCGTGCTTTCATTGAAAGACTGAGTTTTCCAGACCGGGGCGCCGCTCCTATCGAATATGGTCATTTCCGTGAACTGGGCGGTGGCGCGGGGGAGAGAAAATTCAATTGAACCGCCCTTGTCCACGATCTGGACGCAAGGGTTACGGAGTACCGACGTATCTTCCTGAAGAATACCGTTATACCATGGAGCGGGCTTATCGGTAACCTCCATTATGGTAACCGCGTGAAATCTGCCGTTGACCGGGTGTGTATCATGTAAAGTTCGAAGTGCCGTTTCCATACGTGATCCTCTTTTTCATTGAGTTCTTTAATAGAATTAGTTGGACAAGGATCGAAAATGTTCATTTTTTTCCGCACAACCGGCCTGGCATCCTCTGAGTCCCCGGGGCACGAAGGAACGAACAACGTGGGCCCATGGGCAAACGGTCTTACCTTTGACTGGGGCGCGAGGTCTCCCGGGAACTCATCCGCCCGAGCGGCGCATGCCGGTGAAACAGGCGATTGTTCCGGTCTGCCTTCAGTTGGAAGGGAATACCGACCCCGGAAAGGCGCCGCTTGAATTCGGCGAAACACGAAGTACGGCCGGTTGGCTCAATATTCTGCCGGTTTCGGTCCGTATTCCGGATCTACCGGTTTTGCGGTAATAGCTGCTGATATAGCCCCGGTACCGCTCTTCATTCCTGTAGAAGACATATCTGCCGTAATCGCGGATATCGGTCATCAGCCGATGAAGATGAGTGAATGCCCGATCGCGCCATTCTCGTGCGCCTCTTTCGATGGTACTTTCCGTGACGTGTTCCCCAAGCAGGGTAGCCATGCGATCCGCGGTGACCATGGCTCTTTCCAGGAGTACAGGATCGAAACTGATCCTGTCGAGTTCTTCATGGTTTTCCGTTCCCAATGCACTGAGTTTCATGAGATCGTGAACCATATTCGACCCGGAATTGCCTTCCGCTATGGTGCGCACCTGGCCGAGGACCAGGGCATTGTTGCGGTACGCGAAGAGGAAATCATTTAGAAGACGATCTCTCAGCTCGAATCCCTGAGGTGAATGTTCCATCCAGAACTCCTGAGCGCCGGGGCCGGAAAAGCGGACCTTATCCAGTTCCGCTTCAGTGTATCGCAGAGCACCTGACGCGGGTTCGAGATAGCGGATCGTCCTGATGTTGAGACCTTTCGCAGCCAGAGCCGCTCTGTCCTGCATCGACCATTCATGGAGATCCTCCGCTTCATGTACGATCGCGTGCACCGGCATGTGCGGTGTGTGGAGAATGTCTGCCGGAAGAGCCGACAAGATCGGAGACAAAAGCCTGAAATCTTCCAGAATCGACATCTATTTCCTTCCTGAGGAAAGATCTTGTGTGCCTGGCAATGGGCATGATCTTCCATCGAATGTACAGGGACAGTCCGGGCGTGGCATGAAGGACCGGAGCTTGTCCGGCAATCGCATCATATCACTTACTGTGTGATAAGACATCCGTAAAAACCCTTCCGGGAATTCAATACGAGGAGCCCCGGCTTTCCTGTGTAGCAGGGAAGGCCCCTTGGAATGCAATGCATCTTCTTGTCTCCGCGGGCTATTACCGCTAAAACCAAGCCGTCCCTTGTCTTCCTGACCATAACAATAATTGTGCCGGTCGATTGGAGCATGTAGGATAGCTTGCTGGAACGAAATCCCCGGTAAAAAGCTGCATTTGTGCGAACGAAGGTAAACACGTCGCGTTTTTGCGACTAAGACACCTCGTTCCAAAAGGTGCTCGTACCGGTGCTCACATACCTTGTTAGACAGATTGCCGCTGCAATAGCTATTTTTCTTTCAATGGCTTCCCGGGATGCGGCTGAAACTCACCGGTTGCGGCTTTAAGCCATGGCCGTGATTGCCCTTTTGAAGTCCAGGGTTTTAAACCCGATAAAGAGGAGCATGCATGGAATTTGGAAAGAGAAAAGAGCTGAAAAAGCTTCGGTTCATGATACTTGGGGCAAATGGACAGCTTGGAAAAGAGTTCCGGAAAGAGCTCGCTTCTCAGGGCTTCACGTACGATGCGCCTGAGGAGAAGGAGTGCGACATCACCCGTTTTGACGAAATGAACCGGATGATCGATGCTCTTGGGCCGGACGTGATCATCAACTGCGCCGCCTTCAATGCGGTCGACAATGCTGAAAAGGATCGGGAGCTTGCTGATCTGATAAACCACAGGGCGGTGGGGAACCTGGCCGGAATCTGCGGGAAAAACGGTACGGTTCTCGTTCACTACGGCACGGATTACGTGTTTGATGGAAGCAAAGGTGATTTTTACAATGAAGAAGACGAACCGCATCCGCTCAATGTGTATGGAACAACAAAACTGGCCGGCGAAAACGCGGTACTGAGCTCATCGGCACCATCGCTGGTGTTTCGTCCCAGCTGGGTATACGGTGACGGAACACAGAACTTCATTCATAAACTGCTCGGTTGGGCTTCGAAGAACCGCATACTGAAGATAAGCGGGGACGAGGTCTCGATTCCAACCAGCACGCGTGTAATCGTCAAAGCGACATTGAAACTCGTGGAAGATGGATCGGGGGGGCTGTATCATTTGACCAATTCCGATTACTGTTCGCGATACGAATGGTGTCGTTTCGTTCTGGAAACCCTGCGCCTCACCAACATCGTGATCCCGGTCCCCATGGCTGATTTCAATCTGCCGGCGCGGAGGCCGGTTTTCGTCCCCATGTCCAACGGGAAAGCGCAAAAAGCGCTCGGTTATTCCATTCCGCACTGGAAAACGAGCCTCGGGGAATACCTGCGGGATTCTTTCGTAAGCGGCAATGAGCCTGTCTCGGCCTGAGGCGGAAGTGACGCATCTCATCTGCCGAAAATCGGCGGTGCCGGAGAACAGCTTTCCCCTGCCGTCACGGATCGAAAGTCTCGTGATGCATTCAGCGGAGCGCTCACTTCCTCTGGTAGGTCGCGCTGCCGAATCCGAGGATAGGCAAGAAGATGAACGGCAGTAGCAGCATCCCGATTACGAATCCGGCCCCTTTTCCGAACTTCTGAACCATCGCCACTGTCAAAACGATCGCAATGATGAGATTGATGAGCGGTACGAACAGCAGCAGCACCCACCAGCCCGGTTTTCCCGCAAGTTTGCACATAAGATAGATGTTGTAGCCCGGAACGAGAATGCCCCATCCGGGCAGGCCCGCCTTGGCGAACACTTTCCAGCCTGAGGCTATCATGAGCAGAACGATAACGGTATAGATGATCAGTCCTGCCGTTATTCCCGTGTCATTCATGTTTTCTCCTTTGTTCTAGGTAAGCTTCCGTTTTGAATGGAAATGGAAATCCCGTTTCCGTGTCCACGGTTCGTATCCGGTCATCTGTCGCCCGGAATCGTCCGGTTCCGGCATGAAACAGCCTCTCCCGTCTCCGTGCGCTCCTTTCAGATAAAGAGATGGTCCCTTTCAAGTCGCGCAAAAAGGCTTCCTCGATCGGAAATCCCGTGTTTCTCAGGCTGGTCCTTCAGGCGAAAAATAAATACGGTATCTTCGCATGTCCAGTCAATCTCCGCACGAGGCGTGCGGCCCGGCCGTTGAACCGCGCGAACCGATACTGTTGACTCGGAATCCGTCATATTGTAATCTATGGAGGTAATCTTTACAACCCTTTTTGCGGAGAGGAGACCTGTTCATGGACCATGCAGGAACGAAAACGGCCTTTTCCGGAGACATGCCTGCAGAAAGAATCCATGTGCAGCCGTGGCCTTCGGAGCTGACACTGAAGGTGTTCGTCATTCTGGTCTCTCTCGGCATGTGGGCCGCCCTGACAATCACCATATTCGGTATCGTGTACGCACTGATACTGGGATTTTTCTTTTTCATGTCGCACCTGATGTTCATCGCAGTGGTTCGGGGAAGCGCCGTACGCCTCGGGCCGGAGCAGTTCCCTGAAATTTACAAAAGAATAGAGGCCCTTTCCCGGCGCGCCGGGCTCGACAGGGTTCCTGAATCGTATCTGATGCAGGCCGGCGGAAGTCTCAACGCAATGGCGACCAAGTTCCTCAGATCACGCATGATCGTCCTTTTTTCCGACCTTCTGGACGCCTGCGAAGGTAACGACGCCGGCCGGGACATGATCATAGGACACGAGATCGGGCACATCAGGGAGAAACATCTCGACTGGCCCTGGTTCTTGCTGCCGGGGCTGTTCGTTCCGTTTCTTGGGAGCGCCTACTCGAGGGCGAGGGAGTATACCTGTGACCGGTACGGATGGGCCCTGAGCGACAGGAATCCGGACGCTCTGCGCGGTCTGGCGGTTCTGGCCGCTGGAGGGAAGAGGGGAAAAGAGGTGGACCTGAAGGTTTTCGCACGGCAGCGGGAAGATCTTGACACGGGTTGGATGACGCTCGGCCGGTGGCTCAGTGGTTATCCAATGCTCAGCGAACGCATGCTCGCGCTTCAGGGTGATCTCATACCCGATGCCCGGCCGCTGACATCGGGAAGAAACCGTGCGCTGGCGGTGATGGCCGGAATGGTCCTTATACCGTCCGTGATCGGAATCACCGCTTTCGCGGGTCTATCACCAAAAA
>CAZGVZ010000004.1:17014-22793 GCA_964529145.1 uncultured Fibrobacteraceae bacterium
AATATTTCAAAAATGCCGCATCGCTGAAAACAGCCGCCGCCGGTTCAGTCGACACCGCATCTGTGGCCAGGGCAAACCGGGACATCAATGCCCTTGCCGGATGTATTGTTGAAAACTACAGAAAAACAGCATCTCTTCCGGAACCGGATTCCATTACGCTTGGCGCGTTATGGAGCGCACAGTACGCCGACGATCCTTTTCCCACAGATCCGTTCGGCGGAGGAAATTACCATTACCTTCCGGTGACCGACACCACATTCTGGGTCTGGTCTACCGGGCCGGATCTCTCCGAAGATACGGATGACGATATTTCGATCTATTTTCAGGCGAATACGACGGAATAACCGGTTTACCACGGTCCATGATTCGAATAATCGCCCTTTGAGGAAGTTGGAATGCAAGCTTCTTCAGGGTTCAGTGCCACGGATCGCGCGTTCCGGGAGGCACTTCCCCCTTCGTAAGTGATTGAACGCATGCCGGGCTTCGGGACCGAACCCTCAGTGCGCCTCGTTCCAGTTCCTGCCGATTCCCGCATCGACCTTGAGGGGAACCGACAGCTCGTACGCTCCGCTCATCGCGTCCACCACCCAGTCGCGTAACCGATCCGCGTTCCGTTCGGGGATCTCGAACACCAGCTCGTCATGTACCTGCAGAAGCATGCGCGCATCCGGAAAAACCGACGGCATTTCCCGGTCGATGTCGATCATCGCCATTTTGATGATGTCCGCCGCTGTTCCCTGCACCGGAGTGTTCACCGCGGTCCTCTCGGCCGCCTCCCGCACGATGCGGTTGGATGCGTTTATATCGGGCAGGTATCGCCGCCTGCCGAGCATGGTTTCGGCGTAGCCCAGACGCCGGGCCGATTCCACCGAGGCCTCCATGTAACGCTTGACGGTAGGAAATTGGCGGAAATAGGCTTCGATGAACGAACGCGCTTCCGTGAAGGTGACACCGATCTGGCGGGAGAGGTTGAGCGGACCCATGCCGTACATCAGGCCGAAGTTGATCGTCTTGGCGGCCCGGCGCATCTCGGGCGTCACCATTTCGGGAAAGATTCCGTATATTGCCGAAGCGGTCTGGGTATGGATATCCTTGTCTTCAGCGAAAGCCTTCTTCAGAAACGGATCTCCGGACAGGTGGGCCAGAAGGCGCAGCTCGATCTGGGAGTAATCGGCCGAAACGAGCACGGATCCCTCACGGGCGACGAATGCGTTCCGGATTCTCTTGCCGTCTTCGGTGCGGACGGGGATGTTCTGCAGGTTGGGTTCCGTGCTTGACAGACGGCCGGTAGCCGCGATGGTCTGGTTGAAGCAGGTGTGCACCCTCCCTGTTTCCGGGACGATCTCCGCGGGCAGTGCGTCGATGTAGGTCGAGAGCAGTTTCTGGAGCTCCCGGTAATCGAGAATTCTGCGTGCGATGGGGTAATTTTCCGCGAGTTTTTCAAGCACTTCGACACCGGTTGCGTGCGCTCCGGTTTTTGTCCTCTTAGGCGCGGGAAGGCCGAGGCGGTCGAACAGCAATTCTCCGATCTGCCTGGGTGAGTTGATGTTGAAACGCTCCCCGGCCATTTCGAACAGTTCAGCCTCGATTGCGCTCAGCCGCATGCCGTACTCGCCGGAGAGCTCCCTGAGATATGGAAGATCGATTCCTACCCCCTGCATCTCCATACGGGCAAGCACGGGAACGAGCGGCATCTCGATGGTATCGTAAAGAGGCTGCACCTTCTTTTCGACGAGAACGGGCCTGAGTTTTCTTTCAATGATCAGGAGCGAACGTGCCAGTGCTCCCATCGTCCGCGCCGCCTCCTCGACCGGTATTTCCTCGCATACGCGCCGGTTTCTTCCGTTACCGATCATATCCTCGACCGAGTCGTGCCGCTGCATGATCAGCTGGTCCGCAAGAGTGGCGCAGCCGTAATCACGGCGCCCCGGGTCGAGCACGTATGCCGCGATCATGCAGTCGAACGCGAGCCCCTGGAGGGCGATACCCCGGATTCGCGCGGCATGGATCTCCGACTTGAGATTATGTCCGAATTTCAAGATGCCGGATGATTCGAGCACGCTCCGCAGGTGCTCACTGAACAGGGAGGAAGGACAGTTGCTTCCCGAAGCGTGCTCGAGCGGCACATAGTGAATATCGCTTTCATCGAGAGCCACGGCACAGCCTATCTGACGCATGCGCGGCGGAGATGAACCCGAAAGAAGGGAGATGAGCGCGCAGGAGCCACGTTGACGGATGGTCGAGGCAAGTTTCGCGCACTGTTCCGCGGTGGTGACGATCTCGGCGGATGCTGCAGCGGCTGCGATATGCGGCTGACGGGTGAACAGAACGCTTTTCAGGAGAGACCTGCACTCCATCTCGTGGATTATGGAACTGCAAGCCGCCAGATCGAAAGGTTTCCTGGCGAGGTCGCCGAGGGAAAAGGTGAGCGGGTCGTCGGTCCTGAGAGCTGCGAGCCGCTTGCTAAGAGAGAGCAGTTCCAGATTCTCCTCGATTTTCTGACGCAGTCTTGGGTTGTCGAGCAGAGATGGCTTCTCGAGCAGCCGCTCCACGCTTCCCGCCTGTTCCAGTATTTTGCATGCAGACTTCGGTCCTATTCCCGGAACTCCCGGTATATTGTCCGAGGAATCGCCGATCAGCGCAAGGTAGTCGGCGATTTTCAGGGGTTCCACACCCATTTTTTCAATGACTTTCCGTTCGTCGTACGATTCCAGGATCCCGCTCCCCTCAGGTGCGAGCATGGTGACCTTCGGCCCTATCAACTGCATCAGGTCTTTGTCACGCGTGACGAGAAACACCTCGAATCCGGCGGAAACCGCCTTTAGCGTCACGTTCGCGATCAGGTCGTCCGCCTCGAGCCCATCCTGGATGATCGTGGGAATGTTGCATGCGTCGATGAACCGGCGGATAATGGGGATCTGCGACCGGAGCTCGTCGGGCATCTCCTCCCGGTTGGCTTTGTACTGCGCGTACACCTGATGACGGAATGTCGGCGTCGGACTGTCCATGACTGCAGCGACGTAGGGGCAGTCGTAGGTTTCCAGAAGGCGCAACACATAACCCGCGAATCCGTAAAACGCCCCGGTGGGTTGCCCGGCGCTGTTGGTGAGCGGGTTTTTAAGCAGCGCGTAGTAGGCGCGGTAGATAAGGGCGTGACTGTCGATCAGGTAGAGTTTTTTTTCCGGCATGGACATCCCGTGGTTCTATAAAGAGGTGATTTCCGTAAAATACTTCAGCGGAGGATACAGTTATTACGAATTATGAGCCGGTTCTGTTCGTAAGAAATCGAGGATTGTGCCTTTACCGTGTCCCCCGCGTGAAGCCGGGGTCCCCTTCCAGCCGAAGAGTGAGGCCGGACGGATACGCTCACGTTGATGGCAAGAGCTTGTGTCCGGTACACACGCACGTTCGTGCTCTCAGCCGCGCCCCCGCGTATCCTGCGTCTGGCATTTCGTCTTCCAGGAGACCCCGCCTCCCCGCGTGAAGAGACGTTCCGTCCGGAAACGAAGTGCGGCCCTGGAGAGCGGAGCTTCAGCGTCACGCGTCGATGCCGATGAACGTCCGGAGAAGGTAACCGACGCCGAAACTCAACAGGGCGACTCCGAGACTCAGGCCCGTCATTTCGAGGAATCGGCTCCTGAAACTGAGGTCCTTGGCCACTGAGATATAAAAATTGAACAGAGTGATGACGAGTATGGCCGAAAGCAGAGTCAATCCCAGACAGATATACCGATTTTCAAGCAGGAGAAATGGCAGTATAAGTAGTATGACGGTACACAGATAGGCTGTGCCTGTGTAGAGCGAAGCTTTGAGCGGATTTTTGCCGGTATCTTCCGATTTGGTGGAGAGGTACTCCGATGAAGCCATCGAGAGTGCGGCCGCAAAACCCGTGATCGAGCCGGTCAGCGCGACAAGCCTGGTATTCGGCAGCGCGAGAGTGAATCCGGCCAGAGCCCCGGTCAGCTCGACAAGAGCGTCATTCAATCCCAGCACCATCGATCCGGTATACTTCAGCCGTTCTTCGTCGAGGAGCCTTAGCAGTGACTCTTCATGACGGCTCTCGTCTTCCGCGATCTCTCCGGCTCGCGGGATTTCGGTCTTGAACCGGCCGTAATTTTCCTGTGCGTCCCCCTCGCCGCGTTCCATGAGCTTGACACTGAAAGTGAGTCCCAGCAGACGGCTTGTCATGACATACAACCAGATTTTCAGCCGGTCGGGTTTCACCTCCGTGTGCGTGTAAGATTTCCACTCATCGTGATGCCGAAGCTCGTCGGCCGCGATCGCCTCGAGTATCTTGCGGTTGCCTTCCGAGCGGGTTAGAGCCGCAAGCCTGCGGTAAATGTGATGTTCGGTTATTTCGTTCCTCTGATAGCGAAGCAGAAGAGCTTTCGTAGTATCGTGCAGATCCATTGTCCCCGCCTTTTGACAAGATAATGAACCAGTGAATTTAGAGGACGCATGCCCGGGATCGAGACCGGCCAGATCACCGGAATAAAAATACTTTTTTTCCTTAGCCGGACGATTAAGGTTTTACTTACCGCGTTGTGGGGCATCTGTAAAAACCTCCTGGGGAGGAGCCAAAGGCTCTGCCGATGGTGTAAGACGGCACTCTGGGATGCATTCATTCTTCTCGGTTTCCGAGGGCTGCAGGGGTACGCCATGACGTGCTCCTGCAAAGGCGGTGGCCTGGTGTGTCCAGACGATCGAGAGTGGAATTGATTTGACAAGCGCTGCGGGCGGGAAGCGCATACCAGCCCGGGCCCGTTATGCCTTACGTTTTCAGCGCACAAAAGGCCATCGTCTCTGCACAATTTTACAGGCAATAAGTGGGGCAATGCCTGGGAAGACTCCCTGCCGGGAGCTGTACGCGGTCAAAATGTATTTTCTTCGTATGACGACTCACGGCTTTTCCGCATGATTCTCCAGATCCTGTCCGCCATCGCCGAAATATTCGGTCTTTTCTTTATTGGAGCCTTCGCGAAACGGCTGGGGTACATTACCGACCGGGAGATCGACCGCTGGTCCCGGCTGGTGCTCGATTTTCTGCTGCCCGCGTACATGTTCACATCGATTGTGAAGGGGCTCGATCCGGGCCGCATGCACGAGCTCTGGATCTTGCCGGTGGTAGGGCTCGGGATGATCTTTTTCTTCACCGTTTCAGGATTCCTGCTCCGTTTCGGGCTTCCCTCCGGGGATACCGTCAGACGGCGCACCTTCGTTCACCTGTGCGCGGTCAACAATTCGACCTATCTTCCGATCATCATTTTAAGGAATATCTGGGGCGAAAGCGCGCTCGCGAACCTGTTTCTCCTTTACCTGGGAACCGCGGCCGGGGTCTGGACCTTCGGAGTGAGCATACTGGGAGGGGCGACCCTCCGTGAAGGTTTCCGTACGGTGATCACACCTGTTCTGCTCGCGATCTTCTCCGCGATACTCGTCACGCTGACCGGGGCGAAACAGGCGATACCCGATCTTTGCATGCGCGTGCTCACCAGCGCGGGTTCCGTAGCCGTTCCTCTCATGCTCATTCTCATCGGAGCGTCTCTGGCGCATCGCGGTATACTGAAAATCTCCTGGCCGATCATCTATGCCGCGATCTGCAGGCTCGCGGTACTTCCTCTGATTACCGTGTCGCTGCTTCGGTTTCTGCCATTACCTGAGGATGTCTTCGAGGTGGCGTCGATCGTGGCGCTCATGCCTTCGGCGCTCTCTTCGGTGATCATGACGCGAAGGTTCGGGGGAGACTCCGGGTACGCGGCCTCTGTGGCGCTCGTGACAA
>CAZGVZ010000005.1:0-2245 GCA_964529145.1 uncultured Fibrobacteraceae bacterium
CGTACTTGTGGAGTTATTCGATGCCGAAGTGATAGGCACTTCCGCCGGATTGTTCACATGCGCCGGAAGCATATGCGGATTGTTCGATTCGGCCGAGGTGCTTCCCGACCCGCACGTGCAGTGCGTGGCGATGGACACTATAGGGACCCTGCTGATCGGAACTAAGAAGGGTCTCGTCAGGATCAGCAGCCTGACTGAGTTCATGACTTTCACCACTGAGAACAGCGCGCTCTGCGACGATGACATCACCGCGTGCGCCATCGTGGGCAACGATGTATGGATCGGCACCCGCCAGGGCGGGGTCACGGTGCTGCACGCGATCGGCGGCATGGCGGCCTCCCGCGGCGCCATGATCACGGAAGGCCGTCATTTCCGGTCCACCCGGTTTTCCTGCACCGCGCTCCCGGGTCGCAGGTGCCGTTTTTCACTGCACACCGATAAACCGGCCGCCATCGAACTGTCCATCGCCTCGCTGCAGGGTAAACTTATCCGTCGATTCACCTCCCGGTCCGGGGGAACCGGCCCGGTCTCGATCATCTGGGACGGCGCCGACCGCTTCAACCGGCCCGCAGCCGCAGGCGTGTATCTGGGCGTCGCCAAGGTCAACGGGACGACGCTGCGCAGGAGCGTTGTACTGAGGTAAAGCGCGGAGCAAGGCGCTCCATCGAGACGACGCCTTTACGGTATATTTTAATCGCAAGGGAGGCCGTGCGTGACCAGACCTCCTTTGCATCAGTCAAGTTCACCGTGAATCGTATTGAAACTCGGGCCGTCGATCGCGATCTCGACCCGATGGTCGACCGGATCGAACGTCCCCGCTTCCGAGAACCGGCTTCCGTCGCTGCCGGTCCTGAGGAGCGTAAGCCGTCGGTTGGGCACGCCGGAAAACGTGACCACGCCCCCGCGGGACGAGGCATTGAGCACCTGCAGCACGAAGCGCCTCTTTTTCCTGTGTTTGTACGCAACGGTATAGATGCCCGGATAGTTCTGACTCGCCTCGACAACAGTACCGCCCGGTTCGAAAAAATTCATGTAGGCGCGATGCACCTCATGTGAAGGATAATCCGGACGCCAGAACCAGCCGGCTGTCGCGGATGTTCGGGCCAGGTAGTAGACTCTCCAGTAATTGAACGCCATCTCGATCACTCCCCGGAACTCGAGCCGCTCGGGGTTTTCCCAGAGAAACGCGTCATAATCGGTTTCCGTACACCAGAGATTGCGGTCGAGCCCCCGGCGCAAATCTCCCCATTCGATGAAGGTGCCGTTATCGTTCGGTTCGGTTCCCGTTCCGCGGTAGGAGTGGTAGCTCGGGTACCCGCCGAGCGTCCGGACCCCGGGATCTCCGAGCATCTCCCTGACGTAGGGCGCTCCCCATTTGAGGGTGCTGCCGATGTTCACCCTCGTCGTGAGTCCGTGCCGCCGGAAGAGAGCCGCGCATTTCTTGACGAAAGCTCCATACTCCGAAGCGGTCAGGCGCAGGTTGATCCCCACCATTTCGGTCTCGTTCACATCGACGAAATCCACAATGCAACCGTTTTTCCGTTTGCCGAAACTGAGAAAGGCGCAGACCGATTCCGCGAACTCGTCGAGGTTTTCGATTCTCCTGGCGTTACGCGCTCCCGGATTGGAGATCATCCAGTCGGGCACGTTCCATATTCCCAGAATCGTCGTGACGCCGCGGTCGCGCATCTCCTTCAACCGCTCGATTGTGGTCAGTACCTGGGGCGATCCTATGGCGAAATTATCCATCGCGATTTCCGAGGGGTCCCCGTTGTCGTTGACAGGCTCCCAGACCGTGCCGGGGAAACGGTCCCTGAACAGCGACATATTATTATCAAGCATTCCCAGCAATTGATCGTTGAAGACATACGGTTCCTTGCGGCTGCGGTCGCCTTCATGGCAGAAACCCACGCCGTCGATCCCCTGCCGTTCCCGGTCGAGATGGACGTGAACCGTCCGCGCGGGAAGCGATCCTACAGACGAGACCTTGAGATCCGATACGTGCAGAATTCCCCGGTCCGCGCCTCCGTACCGGACCGTAAAACAGGAAATTTCCTCCAGTGGAACGAGAAACGGTACCTCCGATGCCGCGGGAACGTCGTTGACCAGCAGATCGCACCTGTCCACATCGAGCATGGCCAGAATCGTGATTTTATACAGATGGTTCGAAACGATTCCGGCCTGCACAACCAGACGGGAATCGTTGAAGCAGAGGTTTCCTACTGAATCGACGAAAACTCTGCAG
>CAZGVZ010000005.1:2255-13513 GCA_964529145.1 uncultured Fibrobacteraceae bacterium
CCCGGCACTGTCTTCAAGAACGAATGCCTGTCCCCTTCCCGATTCCGATTCGAAAAAGTGCCATTCCACGATAGCCACCCCCCGGACCGAAGGAAACCGTCTTTCTGCGGAAATGGTTCCCGAACCATCGAACAGGCTTATTTTCAGGACTTTATCGATCGATCCAGCCATGCCGGAAACCCGGCAGGCTCTCACGGATTCAGCCGAGACGGTCCACCCCGCAGGCGTGGATCCGAGGGGGCACGGACTGAAGTCCTCCTGCAAAATCGTGGAGCATTCCAAAGCATGGAGCTCCATCGCACCCGCCCATAGAAGTAACGAAAGAAAACCGTAACTGGTAGTCCGAACAAGGCGATTCGCCCATTCCATGCCACACTCCTTCAATCGTGCCTTTTCGGATACTCCTCCAAATTCCGGGCCGGATTTCATCGCAACCGGACAAGGAGGATCTTCGCGATTCATACATCGCCCGAAACAGGTTGAACCTGAAAACATTCGTGTAGTATTATATCTTATTGGTCTGTGTCGTTCACCAGGGAATCGCCGATACGTGAACGGTCAGCCTCTGCCGAAAAGGCTAGGAAAAGCGGTCCGGAAGCTATTCGAGTTCGAGTAGGGATAACAGTGAGATCATTCATTTTTTATGCGCTCTTCGTTTTCGGCATCGCCGGCCGTACGGACGCCCTCGATCTGATCGCTCCCCCAAGGCGTGGAGTGCAATTCGAGACGCTTCGCTTCCGGTTCGATGAAAACCTGCATTTCGGGAATCCTTTCGACCTCGAGACGAACCGGGTCAGGCTGCGAATATTGCAGCCAGACTCGTCCCGCCTCGAACTCTCTTTCTTCCATGACGGACTAAATGAAAGCAAAATCGAACGTTGGGAAGCGCGTTTCTCGCCGAAACAGCCGGGCCTTCACCTGTTCAGTGTGGAAATCAACGGAGAACCCCGTGCGCAGCTCGCTGTTCCGGTCGCTCGCCAAAGCGGCGGAAAACAGGGGGGGTTACGGCTTTCGGACCGGTTCGGCGTATTCCGTCACGAAAACGGCGATGTTTTCAGGGGTATCGGTCTCAATGTCTGCTGGTCCTCCAGGTACGGTTATTATTTCGAAAAAATGAAAAAATCGGGCATGAACACCACTCGAATCTGGATGTGCCCGTGGCATCTGTCCATCGAATGGTCTGAAACTGGACTCGGTCGCTACGATCTGAAATCCGCTCGGCGGCTGGACACCATCCTCGATCTGGCGGATACATACGGCATTTACGTGATCCTCTGTCTCGACTATCACGGAGTAGCACAGAAGGCACAGGGATTTTTCAGGGAAAACAGATGGCGCGAAAACCCTTACAACAAACGTAACGGGGGTCCCTGCGCAGACCCGGCCGCGCTCTTCACGGACTCGACCGCCAAAGCTTATGCAAAGCGAAAGTACCGGTACATCGTCTCGCGTTACGGCCACAGCGCGAATGTCGCGGCCTGGGAATTTTTCAACGAAGCCGACCTGATGGCTGGAAAGGCGGTTCCGGTGAACCGGTGGCATGTCGAGATGGCCGGGTTCGTCAAGTCGATCGATGTCCACGATCGTCTGGTTTCGAGCAGTTCCACGAGGGGTTACGGTGAGAAGCTCGTGGACGCTTTCCGTGACTCCGCGATGGATTTTATCATGTTTCATGACTATAACATGCTCGACGTGGCTCCGCACCTGATCAACATCGTCGAACTGGGGGATGAATACTACCGCAAGCCCGTGGTGATCGGCGAGTTCGGGATCGAATACCGGGGAGGCGGAATGACCGGCGCCTCCGATCCGGAGCACGTGGGTCTTCACAACGGTACCTGGGCCGGTTTTTTCAGTGAAACGCCGATTCTTCCCATGAGCTGGTGGTGGGATTCCTATATCGATACCCTTGACCTCTGGTATCATTTCGCGAATCTTTCACGGTTCGCCGACTCGCTCGATTTCGCCGCGAGACCGCTCGTATTTTCCACTCTCGAGTGCGATTTTCCCGAACAGTACCCCCGTTCCCGCGCATCCTGCACGGTTCAGAGCATACGCGCGGGCAACCGCCATGCCCTCTGGTTCAAAAACGGCGGTTACGTGTGGTCCGCGAAGAGTTCAAGAATAAAGCTCGAAAGAATCGGTGCATTCACACAGAAGATTCCTCTGTCCGCTTCCGGAACCTTCCTGGTGTCCTGGTTCGATCCTCAGGGCGGGCTGTTTCTCGAAAAGACAGAAAAGATCGACTGCGACGGTAAGGGAATTCTTCACCTGCCGGTCCCTTCCTTCCTGAAGGATCTCGCCTGTATAGTGGCGCCGGTCCGTTGATTTCCGCCGTGTCGGCGGGATTGTATTCGATCTTGTATGATTTCACAGGCATGCAACTTCTTTACGAAACCTTTTCGATAATGAACACGTTATGGATATGTTCCGGCTGCACTTTACGGAACTCTACTGGACGGCAACAGGCAGACAGCGGTTCAATGTGGTGATCAACGGCAGCACCATACTGTCAAGCTATGATATTTATGCCGAAACCGGCAAACGGTATACATGGCGGTGGTGAAGGAATATACCGCGACCGCAAACGCTTCGGGCCGGATCGTGATCAATTTCAACACGGTTACCGACAACACGAAGATAGACGGCATAGAGATCATGAGGCAGTGAGGCTGCATAAGCCAGGTCCGACGGAGAGGGGCGTGTCGCGAAACGTGAAACGCCCCCGGATCATCGGCTGCCATACAGGATCCCGTAATAAAGAGCTGACGGCAACCTGCGGTATGCGTAAGTTATACTCTCCCGGCGGAAGTCATGGCTGATTCTTGCTTTTTTCATCATTTCGCCTATTTTCTGAAAGATCAGGTTCTGCAGCCGCTTACATTTCTTTTATTAGGTGTAATAATCAATCATGAAGAATCCCGGCAAAAAAGCCCTTCTTCGATATTTTCCGCTTTATTCAGCTGTCGTCATGATGTTGTGGGGATTGCGGGTTTCATATGCGGCGGACTGCATATGATCAATGGACGATATGAGGCAGGAAGACTGCGCGGCATCAGTGTCGCATGGACTCGCGGTAAATTCGCTTGGAGACTGGGTGGACACGTATGAAATGGATGGAAACGGGACGCTGACAATAAAAGTCCAGGGTAAAGAGGAGGACCTGCTTTGGGACGACGACGTCGGCAGCGCCACCGCCGGGTGGTCGCGAACTTCCGCACCTCCATGGGGAATAGGCGCCCCGCGAGAGATGCGTAGTGCAAAGGGGACCTACTCGATTTCTTATTCGGTGGAATCGGAAAATTCGGATTATTGACCCTGGGCGCTGGGCACTTTAACCAATAGAACGATCGGGTAGTTTTGTACCGCGTTCGGAACAGCTTTACGTGGAATGGGCGCTTGTGTTATAATTGAATTAAAGCGGTCCGGCAGCGCCGGTCGCCTCTTTCGTTTCGCACCAATACATGAATCAACCAAGCCGTCGCCTGTGCAGGGGTACGCCGGGGCGTGCCCCATAGCCCGCGGGAAACAGGAATGCCATGCACTCCAGGATGCCGTCTTACATCACCGGGAGAACCGGCGACCCTTTGTGTCGAGCCCCTGAAAGGATTTTTACGGATGCCTTACAAAACGGTAAGTAATGAACAACCGGAAACAATCATTTCTCATGCCGGAGGCCTTTTATGAGACGTGGTGGAATGCTGTTCTTTATTTCGGCGGTGCTGATGGTCGGCGGAAGCCGGCGGGTATCGGCACAGCCGGAAAAACTGACGCACGATCTGTCCCGTTATTACATCAGGGGAAGCTATATCGTCCCCGACGATACGCTGTACTTCGCCTGCACCTTCAAAGCGACCGACTACGAGGTCGTGGAAGTGAGCGCCACGGTTGACGGTGTCACGTATCCGATGAAAATTTCGAGCGCGACAAGGGCCTGGGTGAAGATTCCCCTGGTCGGCAAGGAGCAGGGAGAGTACCCGATCATTTTTACGGCGACCGATTTCGGCGGCGGCAGTGCAACCGATTCGGTGACGTTCCGTTACGATTTCCTGCCGCACCTGCAGATCGTGTATCCCCGCACCTACGATGTCGGTACCGAGGTGCGCCTGCGGATGAAATGCGTGGACGACCCGGCGGGGCCGTGCAGCATCAAGATCTATCATGACGGTATGCCGCTGTTCACCACCGGTGACGATATCGATACGGTCATCGATTTTCCCGTCAATTTCAGCAAGTTCATCATCAATATCGTCGGCGTGGATGCGTACGGCCAGAAAGACAGTACGGTCCGCATCACTCACCGTTTCAAACATCCGGAGATCATGATTCCCTGCGATACCTTCGATCTGAGCATCTCCGGGATATCCGAACATTTTGTCGAAGGTTTCGCGAACTACAAGAAAGTGATTCAGTATGTATGCAACCGGAAAACGAAGGTGATGACCAGTGTCGATTCGGCCACTTGGTTCAATTACGATAATTCATTTATCGCCATGGTGAAACCCGTGGACAAACAACCCCGCCTGATGCTGGTGTTCGACAATGCCGTCGATACGATTGCGGATTCGGTGGTGACCGGTTCGGTGCGGGCAAGCAAAAAATACGTGGTATGGCGTGATTATGAGGGTTTCTGGCGTTACAGCATCGAGACCCGCGAACGAATCAAATTCGACTCCTGCATCATCGAATGGCCCGCGGTTTCGTCCGATGGCGATGTCTACTATCTGAACAATTACATGAACGTCTGTCATTTCAACGGCGATACCGTCGAGATACTCGACGACCGCTCCCAGAGCTACTGGTTCGTGTACACCAACGGACCGTTCGCCATCTGGGGACGGGAAGGGGAACTGGTGATCTACGATCACAAAAAGGTACACCATCTCCCCTCGAATCCCAAAAAGGTGATAATGCGGGACGATTTCGTTGCCTTCGACAATTACAGCGAATCGGATATACGCCAGATATTCTACTGGACCCCCGATGAACGACTGACGCAGATTACCGGATCGACCTCCACCGCCTCCTTTCTCGTCGATATCAGCCCCGACCGGTACCTGCTGACCACGCGGACGGATGGACTGTATCTTGACAATCCCAAAGGCGCTGCGAAAAAAGTTTTCGACAAGGACGTCTTTTACAATATCGGCTGGTACGGCGACAACTTCTACGCATCTGTCAAGGGAGTGCTGTACACAATCGATACCACGTTCCCGTCGACTCCGCTTACCAGGATTCCGCCCGAAACGGTCTGTTCCCGCCTGGGGCTTTCCGTCGGAAACGGCCAGCTTATGGTTACGGGACTAATGCAAGAGGAGCGCGTTCTGGAGTATTCCCTCTTCGATGTAAAAGGACACCGTATAAAACACCTGCGGTCCGGCAGGGCCGGTGATGCGGAAAAAGGAATATTTCTTGATATTACCGGTATCACCTCCGGCATCTATCTTGCCCGCGTCAGAACCAGCCGGCGCGGTCTGATCCGCGCCATACCGGTAGCGGGCGGAAGGTAGGATTACGGGAGAGTATGTCGCCCTTTTAGGGCTAAAGATCATTATGTTGTAATTCCACCCGGGCCTTCGGCTGCCTTCAGCCCGGGCTGATATGTCGTGCGCTTTCAGCGCACCGAAGGCCGATCGGATTCATTGTAAGGGGATTCCAATCCTCCCGGCCACGGCAGTGCCGGGATCTTCTTCCGGCCCGCATCATGAATTTTCGTGAAGGTCGCGGAAAGGAATTTTTTCTGTCCGAGACCCCGAAACTGAAAAGGCGATTACCTGTCAGTGTCGGTATCGATCACTTTCCGAAACCGCTGGCCCTGGAGCCTGCGCCGGCGCGACACTCCGAGTTTCAGCACCTCGATCAGACCTATGACCGAGATTGCACCGGTCAATGCCAGCGCGAGATCGGCCAAAGTGACGGAACCAAACCTGAATAGGCCTTTGAGCGCCGGAACTGTCATCACCAGAGTCAGCAGGGTAACGCTCCCCAGCATCACCCATTTGAACGCCTCGTTTTTCTCCCTGAGCATGCTCAGGCTGGACCGGGTCAGGGACCTGTTCGAGAGGATCATGCCGAGATTGCAGACGACCAGCGTAAGAAAAGCGAGAGAGCGGGCCGCGGGCGCGGAGTGATCCTGACGGATGAACATATAGACGACGAGGGTCGCGAGTAGCGTCAGGCCGCCCTGAAAAAAACAGGTGAGCACGGTCGGCAGATCGAAGAGTTTCGCGTCGATGCGGCGAGGCTTCCGGTTCATCACCTCCCTGTCGTCCCGGTCCGCCTCGAAGATCAGGGTGCACGCGGGATCTATGATGAGCTCCAGGAATACGATATGTACCGGAAACAGGATAAGTGGCCATTTCAGGAGCACAGGTATAAAGGAAAGCCCGGCGATCGGGATATGTACGGAGAGAATGTACATCATCGCCTTTTTGAGGTTGTCGTAAATGCGTCGTCCCATCCTGACCGCCGTGACGATTGAGGTGAAATCGTCGTCGAGGAGCACAAGAGAGGCCGCTTCGCGCGCGACATCAGTACCGCGTCCGCCCATGGCGATTCCTATGTGAGCCGATTTGAGGGCGGGAGCGTCGTTCACTCCGTCGCCCGTCATGGCCACCACTTCACCGTTGGCCTTGAGAGCCTTTATGATTCGCAGTTTCTGTTCGGGTATCATCCGTGCGAATACATTGACATTAGTAATACGCGAAGCGAGCGCGTCGTCGGTCATACCGTCGAGATCCGGACCTGTGAGAAACTTCCCGGGATTATCGAGACCGATCTGCCGCGCGATGCTCACCGCTGTACCCGGGTAGTCCCCAGTGATCATGATGATCCTGACGCCGGCGCGGTAGCATTGCCCCACCGCATCTCCGACCGCCGGACGGACCGGGTCCTCGAGCCCGAGCAGTCCCACGAACCTGAAATTGAAATCATGCTGATTCTGCGGCAGATCAGTGCGATGATATCTGGCCTGTGCCACACCGATCACCCTTTTTCCCTGGTTGCTGAGCAGATCGATTTTCCCGGTCAGCCATTGCCTCCTGATGCTGTTGAAGTGACAGAGGTCGGCGACCGCCTCGGGAGCTCCTTTGGCCGCAATGACGAGATCTTCGCCCGAAGGGGAGATCCATACCCTCGACATGGCGAGCAGTTCCTTGCTGAGCGGGTATTCCCGCTGCAGGACCCATGAAGAGTGAAGATGTTCGGTAGCCGCCAAGCCGATGTCGCCGAGCGTCTTCATCGCCTTTTCCATGGGATCGAAGGGGTCGGCGGGACTCGCGAGAATCGCGTACTCGACCACCTCGTGAACTTCCTCGGGAAGCACGCCTGCAATCTCCCTGATCTGCAGTATCCTGTCCCCGGCTACGATGTCCGTGACCGCCATGCTGTTTTGCGTCAATGTTCCCGTCTTGTCGACGCAGAGCACCGAGGCCGATCCGAGCGCCTCGATGGCGGGAACGCGGCGGGTAAGCACCCTGCTTCCCGATATCCTCCAGGCGCCAAGCGCCAAAAAAAGCGTGAGCACGACTGGGAACTCTTCCGGGAGTATCGCCATGGCGAGCGACAGTCCCGCGAGAAATCCTTCGAGAACATCGCCCCGCGTGAGGGAGTAAATCGCCACGACCAGTATACAGAGGATACCCCCCGCTATGGCGAACGTCCTGACGACTTTTCCAGTCTGTATCTGCAGGGGAGTGCGCTTTTCCTCTATCGTCCGCAGGGCCTTTCCTATTTTTCCCAGTTGCGTTTCAGCTCCCGTCGCCCTGACCCTCCCGACCGCCTGCCCGGACACCACCATGGTTCCGGAAAAAGCGAACGGACAATCATCCCCGCCGGGCGCGCCGATCGGCACGGAGTCGTCTTCGGCCGCGGATTTACGTACCGGAACCGATTCCCCGGTAAGGAGCGATTCGTCGATCGAAAAGTTGACCGCATGGAGCAGAAGGCAGTCTGCTGGAACCCGGTCCCCCTCGGAAAGCAGTATCACGTCGTCGACTACCACTTCACTTCCGGGGATGCGCCTCTTCTCCCCGTCTCGCAGAACGTACGCGCGCGGGCTCGAAAGGTCCCTGAGCGCGTCGAGGGCCCGTTCGGTTTTCCGTTCCTGGTAGAAGGTGATGCCTATGATGATAAAGACGAATCCGAGCAGCATGAGCGCTTCGGCGGATTCACCTGAGAGCAGGTAAAGGGAGCCGCAGGCGATCAGGAGCAGGAACATCGGTTCCCGCAGCACTCCGGCAAGGATATCGAACGCGTTGCGTTTCCGTTGCGTAGGCAGTTCGTTGCGACCGTATCTTTTCCGGCGATCCTCGACCTCCGCCTGTGTCAAACCCGCAAGCTTTTCGATTACCAGGGCTCCCATGGCTCCTCCCATTAAAATAGTTAGGTTGATCGAACTAACTGTATATGCAAAACCTGTTTCCGCTATCGCAATCCAAGGTGATATATCACCTTGCCCAGTAACGAGACGAACGCGTCGAGCTCACCGGCGCTCAGCGCGGCTTCGAAGTGCTTCGCGTATCCCTCATGAATCTGATCGTGCAGATCGGAAATCTTCAGGCCTTTGTCGGTTAGATGCACATACCATACCCTGCGATCCTCGGACGAGGGAACTTTTCTGATGAAACCCCCGTGCTCCAGACGTTCCATGGCGGCGGTCGCGGTCGGTTTGGTGATGTCCATTCGCCTGGCGAGCTCGCTGACCGTGGGCGGAGAGTCGAAATGACGGATCGCGTCAAGATAATGGATCTGGGTGATGGTCAGGTTGGCGAATACGCTCCGGCCGATAACCCGGTCCTCATGTTCCTGCATGCTCTGGGAAAGCCGTTCGATCAGTTCCGCAAGAGAATATCCTTCCGATCCGGACGACATCGCGCCACCGCCTTTAGTTAGTTTGAACTAACTAATTATAAGGCATTCCATGGAAAAAAGCAAGAACTTTCCGATTACCGCGGAATCGGACACCTGTGGGGGCACGCCACGGCGTGCCCTGGCCCCGGAAACAAGAAGAATGCATCGCATTTCAAGGTGCGCCTTACCCACTCCACGGCAGAGCTGGTGACACCCGATGTCGAATCCCGGGAAGGTTTTTTACGGATACCTTATCTCACATCACAAATCGCCTCATATTTGGATGCACACAGCGATTGAGTTTTTCACGATTTTTTTCGTTGGTCATAACCCCATCCCAGCCTTCCCCAGCGGACAGGGGAAGGTGCCGAAGGGGATGGGGATATGCATATGCTCTCACCATCGACATTCAATTCTTCCGGTTTTTGTGCTGCCAATTATGAACCTGTTAAAAAGTAATGAAATGTGGAGGTGTATCGCTCTTCAGCCGGTCACTTTTCTTCCAACAGCCGGTCGAGATTTTCAAGAAACGCCCGCACCTGCCCGACCGCCTCGTCCTGATCGGAGCCCATCGCGGAAAAGTGCGGATCCCTGCGAACAGCCTTCTCCGTTTCCCTGTGGAAAGAGTCGACCAGCATAAGCGCCTCGGGATAATAGAACAACTCTCCTATCTTTTGCAAGACGTATTCCCGGCAAGACGGTACCGCATAAAGTTGCTCGAAAAATCCATTCTCGTATTCGGGCAAAAGTGCGGAGAAATCACCGAAAGTCTGGTCGAGATCCCAGGGAATTAACCGAAACCGGTTCGCCTCGGGGTCGAGATAGAGGTAATAGTTGTTCACCATGCCGTCCCAGTTTCCGCAAAGCACCGAAACCGCATAATAATCGAGCGCGTTCTCGAGATCGATGATTTCCCGCACTCTCCGGAGGTCGCTTCCGGAGATTCCCCGGGTCGCCATATCTACCAGCCTCGCCGCATCGCCGTAATACATATCTCCGTCGGGCAGCTTTTTATCGAAAAGCTGTTCGGGTGCGGCACGGTTTCCCGCGTCGAGGCGCGCTCCGGAGTTGATCTTGTAAAGGCTCGATATTCTCCGTCCCCTGTCTATGAGAAAACCGCTGTCCAGCGGTTCCAGTTCCAGATAGATTCCGCGGTGCGATCCATCGATGAACAGCTCCACGGGACGGACTTCCGGGCACTCCAGACCTGCCTTCCTGAAATAGTGCGCGGCCAGCCGGTACCGCACGAAGCTCCGGTCCCTGGCCTGTGCCGAAAGCACGTAGGTATGGCGGCTCAGCCCGGGATCGAAACCCCGCGCCAGGTCGAGCTTGTACGATTTTTTTATATCAAGGCGAGAGACGTTCCCGAAAACCCTAATTCTCCCCTGGAAAAGGCCCCCGCCAGTTGTGACGACAGCGCTCACCCAGTCATTGAGATAGGAACTCCCCAGAAGGTGCTCTTCGCCGTCTACCGGCAGCCGGATCCAGAGCACCGGCGGACCATGCCCCGTGATTCCGTCGTACCCGGTATTAACGCACTCCTGCGTCAAACAGAACAGCAACGCCGCGAACACGGCCGTCATGCGTCCGCCAATGACAGGCGTCACCATGTCACGATGAACCTGGTGTCGAAACGCATCTCCCGCAGATGCATCGGTCCGGTTTCGGATCCGATATCGTACACCAGCGAAACATCGCTTGTCCAGCGCACCCGGTCTCCGCATCCGAAGTAGAGGTTAAGGGAGGGGGTCACCTCCAGCGATGAGCCGCTCGAGGGTATCTCCCGTATCAGATATACTAACGCGATTACCGGCTGCACCCCGGTCAGCGGACCGCTCCCGGTTCCGAACTTTCGGGCGAAAAAAACCCGGGTTCCTATGAAATACGCGTCGCTGCCCTTCATGAGCGATCTGTAATAACTCGCGTTGGGATCCTTGCCTCCAGACAGTTCCGCCTCGAACCACAGTTTCCCGGTCTCACGCTCGAAGTTTACGTTAGCGACGACGCCGTTCTCCCGGTTTTGTTCGTGATGCTCCATATAGACGATCCCCGCGCCGGGCCGGCCCACGCCCCGTTCGAGACGCGCCGCAGCCTCGGCGAATACACGCAGTCCGGCGTCCGCACCCAGCTGGAACCATACGCGGGCCATCTCGCGGCTGCCTTGTGTAAATTTTTTCCCGTACTCGACGGCGAGATCGTACCCGAGGAACCCGAAGGAGGAGATGTAGTCATGAAGAAGCGATCTGCGGTTCGTTATCCTGCTCGCCTTCCCCCGAGGCTCCTCGAGACCGAATCTCCGTTTCATGTTGCCCAGCCTTATGGCCTGTTTTTCGGGCATGTCGAACAGCACAACACATTTCTGAAGCTGCAGATCAGGGCTTTCGAACTCCCCCCTCACGTCCAGTTCC
>CAZGVZ010000005.1:13523-22396 GCA_964529145.1 uncultured Fibrobacteraceae bacterium
ATATCCGCCTGCAAACGCGTACCTCGAAATCGAATTCGGTCTCGATGACCCGCACCCATTCCGAAGCCCATATGTCCCCTTCGCCGAATCCGATATACCCTTTTTCACGGTAACCGAGTCCGATGCCCAGGAATCCTTCTTTGAAAAACCTTTCGAATGAAGCGCCGCTTTCGACCCCTTCACTGACTTCACCGTGGGAGAGCATCCCTGTCAGCACGAGAACGAGTAATCCACGATGACCCGGCGCATTCGCGCGAGTCATTCTGGAATCCCGGACTCATCCGCAGGCGTTCCGGGTATCAGCGGTTCCTTCTCTGCCAGGAGGAGAATACCGGGCCGTTTCCAATCGATAACGGCCCTGAGCAGCCGCGCAAGACCCGCAACGACAGCGAAAATCCCCAGCCCGGCGGCCGCTTTCGGAAACAGCGAAGCCCCGCACGCCAGTCCGAGACTGATCGCCATGAAAATGTACGCCATTTCGATCGTTCGTTTCACCCGGGTCCTGAACCGGACCATGGAAATCGCCCCCAGAAGACCGAATGCCCTGACCATGTCGTTGCCGATCACGTTGATCACGAATCCCGTGATGACCGCAAGGAGCGGAAGCGAAGTGAGAAAGGAGAAGGCCACGGTCCTTTTCCGGTGCGTCAGCCTGTAGAGCAATGCGACACCTGAGCCGAGGACAGCCGACTGCAGAAGTGAAACGAAGATCCCGGCCATTCCTCCCGTCTCTCCCGGCCGCGTGCGGACATTGATGATAGATTGAAAAAGGGAGTCGAAAGTCATTGGCGGACCGCCGCGGGAAGTCCTGGGGTACCGCACAGCATCTATACATCCGTCTGCCATGATCCTGCCAGTCCCAGCACCTCGACCGACGAGCAGTATTTCGAAAATTTCTCTTTCCGTAGCTCATACCGTTCGACGATCTGTTTCCCGAGCATTTCGCCGCCGCCTCCAGGGATCATTTTCTTTATTTCGAGAATGGATTGATTTTGCGCAATAACCGGAACCCATCCGGTGGAGGTGCGATGCGAGGTCTCGAGCATGTCATCGAGAGTGATCCGGATGTCGCGATTGCACGACATGAAGGCGCGGCGATGGTAGCGCACAGCGACAAAGGGAGTCATTTTGTTCTTCTCGATTATACTGAGCAGTACCTGCCCGGTTTCCGCATCCCTCTCGGTGGCGGGAATGAGCGTCCCATTGACGATTCCCGCCATGCCTATGCGCCAGAAATCAGGAAACAGAGCGGGACACCGCCGCTTACGGGTGACTTTGTCCTTCTTCGCCTTGATCTCGAGGTAACCCTCGCTGCTTCCTCCGTAGCGACGGTACCGTACCTTGAAACGGAACGGCATACCACTTTTGTGCGCGCGATAGCAGAGCATTTCCGGAGATTCGAGGTAAATGGATTCCACATGGCCCGGATGCTGACTCGGAAAGGACTCTTCCGCCATATAATAAGAAAGAAACTTAATAAGGTCCCGGCCCTGTTTCCCGGGAATCAGATACCTGTTCTCTTCCCGTTGCGGAAGCGTGTCGACTTCCCTGCGCCGGGCCTTTTCCATATCAAGCACGTCGAACCTTCCCCTGAAAACGGGTGTTTCATCCAATCGGGAGCTCTCCTCTAACCAGTAACCTTAAGGAGCAAACAACAGGCCAGCTCGAGGCGGGTAATATGATGAAGGAGTGGAGTGCCAGAAGCTCACCCCCGCTCTTCGGACCTTCGTTTCAGAAAACTCGATTTCTCATTACTTATCAATGACTTGGTCCGGGCATAAATCAGTGTATTTTTCACTTGATTGAAGCGGCACAGCTAGTTACCATTTATGTTGTCTCATTTCTCCATTAGATCGGGACCGTCATGCCGATGGAATCTTTTCAGTACCTGCATAAAGGGCGAATCATAACCCGTTTCGATTTCAGCAACTCCGATTATGCGGAGATTCAGTCGCGCATTGTGGTATTCAGGAATTTCATGGTGCTCCAGCCGCCCCGGTCGGTCCTCACTCTCACCGACATAACCGGCGTAACCGCAAACGGCAAGACCGTCGATCTGCTCAAGGCATGGGCGCTGCACAATAAACCCTACGTCATCGCGGGCGCGGTCGTGGGCCTTTCACCCGCACGCCGCATGCTGGTGGCCGCGGTCAACTACTTCACGAAGCGCGATATCAAGCTGTTCAACAACGCCGAACAGGCCTCGGACTGGCTTGTCGGACAGAAACAGGATATTATAATGCAAATAAAACAACCCCGTCCCTGAACAACACAAATTTTTAAATTTGCATAGTGTATAAACCGGAATTATATTATTTACATACCTTACGGCACAGGAACACCTGATATGTTGTTACAATTCGGTTTATATTTCTTTTGTTACTACCTGCTCCTTGTAGTCAAGGTTCGACTTATGGGTGGCTATATTCCAACGCTATTTATAATAATGGATGGGCAACTATCATCGGTAATACCACCATTTGGGGCGATCTCCTCGTATATGGGACCAAATATTTCGTTCACCCACACCCTACCGATTCAGCGAAACTTATAAAGTATATCGCAATTGAATCAGGCGAAGCCCTTACTATCGCTCGGGGTACGTCAAAGACTGTGAACGGACAGGCAACTATCGCGTTACCCGAGCATTTTTCACTGGTTACCAGCGCAGATGTACCGATAACAGTACTCATTACACCAAAAAGAGTACCGGCGCTTCTTTATACAAAGGAAGAAAGCAAAGAGCGAATCATTGTAGCTATGAAAGAATCGGATTTTTTTGAATTTCATGATGTGGAATTCGCGTTTCAGGTAACAGGGGTACGCGACGGGTTCGAAGATGGGGAAGTCATCGTTGATATAGCCAAACAAGATAAACCGGGAAGCATTTCCGGAAAACGCGCTGCCTACAATGAAACAGTTGAAAAAATCTTAGAAAAAATAAATAAAGGAAAGAAAAATATTTGCAAATAGCGGATAGAGATGTATCGAATCCCGGCCTACTCCGGGAATAACAACCAACATAAATACGCAATACCGATTGCTTTAGTAAACCGACTTCTTCGGTGTCGGGATATCGAAAGGACATATACATGAAACAAATCCCATATATACGGGAAACCAGGACTGGAATATTGCTGATCACAGGATTGGTAATAGGCTTGTCTATGGCACAGGTGAAGGTGCCATCCAGATTCAAACAGGAGGAAGTTCCTCCGGAAGTTCAGAAAGTCATCGATGAGACAATGAATGGACAACATGCTTTTTATAATTTTGACAGATATAAGGTGGATTTAGGCTTTGACAGTTCCACCAGGCTGACGGATCTCAGGGCTGGAAAACCCTTCAAACTCTACAAACTGATCATTGATTCTATAAGGTCGCTCGACGACAAACAATTCAATGAAAAAATTCCTGTCAGTAAGATGGTGACCCCATGCCGGACCTGGTTAGTGCCTGTTTTTTTTCATTATACATGTGTGAGATTGTTCGGCATATCCAAAACAAACAGGAAACCACAATGGCATTTCAGTTTTTCTGATGAATGCTATCCCGGATGGCAAAAAGTGATCGAGGCATGGCCTGATTCCTCCGGATACCATCCGACAATAATTCAACAGGGGTCCAACCCAAAGTTTTTCCATATACCGGAAAAGGATGACTATAACCTGACACCCCTGATACGATACCGAAATGATTCGCTCGATCAATCAGCAGATACGTCGTTTAAGGTTCTTATGAACAGCGGCAAGGTCTTAAAATATGTAAGGAATAATCTGCCTCCAAAACGTAACGGGGGTGTCAAATGAGCAAAAATAGGTTATCAAAATGGAGCTGTTTGATACCGTTGCTTTTTCCCGCCATCATGGTTCAGGCAGATTGTCGTGATGTCATTACTCCCGAAGTGCAACCAGGTTCCAATGTCTGCTGGGCAGTTTGCGCCGACATGATATTGCAGTACTACGGCAATCAGCCCAACCTGCACGGAATATGGTATTACGATCGATGATTTAAACGTGCAGAACGGTTCCACTGTGACCATGAGTGTTGATCCTACCCTGCAGTGAATCTATACAGGCACGTCTACAGACGTGCCTGTTATAGGGTATTACGATATCTAGGATAGGCTCGAGTAGACCACAGGAGCCTCCCCTGCAATCCCTCACGGAAACCGTGCTTGAAATCTCTCGATTCACACGGCTCTTAACGTCAAGTCGTTTCATGGTTCCAAAATAAGGGACGAAGTATTAAAATAGAATATCTTAAGGGATCTATATGAAATAAAAAGCAATGGTCGGTTTTTAGATAACCCGGTCGTTCTTACCATGAAAAACAATCAGAGCGGAAAGAATGATTTGCTAAAAGGATGAATACATATACATGAAACAAATCCCATATATACGGGAAACCAGGACTGGAATATTGCTGATCACAGGATTGGTAATAGGCTTGTCTATGGCACAGGTGAAGGTGCCATCCAGATTCAAACAGGAGGAAGTTCCTCCGGAAGTTCAGAAAGTCATCGATGAGACAATGAATGGACAACATGCTTTTTATAATTTTGACAGATATAAGGTGGATTTAGGCTTTGACAGTTCCACCAGGCTGACGGATCTCAGGGCTGGAAAACCCTTCAAACTCTACAAACTGATCATTGATTCTATAAGGTCGCTCGACGACAAACAATTCAATGAAAAAATTCCTGTCAGTAAGATGGTGACCCCATGCCGGACCTGGTTAGTGCCTGTTTTTTTTCATTATACATGTGTGAGATTGTTCGGCATATCCAAAACAAACAGGAAACCACAATGGCATTTCAGTTTTTCTGATGAATGCTATCCCGGATGGCAAAAAGTGATCGAGGCATGGCCTGATTCCTCCGGATACCATCCGACAATAGTTCAACAGGGGGCCAACCCAAAGTTTTTCCATATACCGGAACAGGATGACTACAATCTGACCCCACTAATGCGATACCAATACGATTCGCTTGATCAATCAGCCGATACATCGTTTAGAGTTCTTATGAGCAGCAGCAAGGCCTTAAAGCATGTAAAAAAACATCTGCCACCCAACAAAGGTGATGGGAGGGAATGAACGCAAATAAATAAAATATTGATCGGCTGCGGGAAGTGGAAACACTTTTTCAGCGGGACCCATATTTCTGGTTTACCAGGAGAAGTGAATGTCGAAGCCATAACCGGCAAATCCGAAGGTGTTATCAATGCAATTCTTCAGACGATCGATCGGACACGCGATCATTCTCGTGATATCATTGACCTGTACTTCCCATCGCGTAGTGAAACCCATAACGGTTCCGGCGGAAAAGCCCCCCGCACCGGATTGCGTCTATAAAGTATGCGATTCCCTCCTGCCGTTCATCGACGGTCTGGATTCGCTTGTTTGCGCCCAGTATGCCACACATGCGATGGATACCATCTATTTTACGGACAATCTCGAACCGTTCGTAGATTCCGCGTTCATGAGAAACATCGTCACACGGTTTTCCGGGTTGAAGGCAACTGTATTATTTTCAAACTATTCAGATTATCCCCTGATCATCATCAAGGCTGAATACGCACGATGCATCTGTACGCTGAATGTCGGCAGGATGGCGGGACACCTTGCCGGACGCGGATTGATATATGAATTGATAAAAGTGGGAGAGCGTTACAAAATCGGCAGGGTTGTAAGTAATTGGATCTCCTGAAACGGAAAATCGGTACGGTTCCATGCGTATCCCTACAGTCCGGACAATCTCGTCACCGTTGACCCGCCCGACATCAGTCGGTACAGACAGGCTCCTCTCGCGAACGCACCGATGTTCCATTCCCGAACATGACATCCCGCATTCAGAAACTAAAAATTACTCATCGAGACACAGAGAAATATACCGGCTGAAACGAGCAATTCATCGGTGAGCTTCCAGCAGTTTTTTCCGTTCCGGGACAATGGCCGGCGAATGAAAATGGAAAAAGCCATATGCCATAGGAAAACGACACTCCCGAATCCCGAACAGGCGGTAAAAAGATATGCGGGATTTTCATCGCTAATGCCGAAAGGACGTATGAAAACGAGTATGAAAAAGACACTCGCTCCATACAGAAGAGACCTGAACGCGCTCTTTTTTATTCCCGGGTATTTTTCAAACTCTTCATCGAACAGTGACTCACCGGTACGGATCATATGAATACACTATACTTTCGCCCGTTCCACCGTTCCCCGGTCCTGACCCGTACTGTCCGGCATCGTTCCGGTGTATGCAATCTTGCAATATTGTGAAGACACCCGAGAGAAGGGAGCACGGGGCTATCGCCTGTGCCACCGTTCTTTCGATTCTTGCTTTTATCCTCCATTCGACCTATTTTCATCATCAAAACGGCGACTTTATCCGAAATATGACATTGCGACCCGAATATGGTAAGAAAGACCCGCGATTTTTATGGATAATGATCTCAAGGAAAAACATCTGCAGTCCCGGGCATTGCTGTCGGACCATGCGGTGGATGCGTTTGAGAAAGGGTACAGCCGCCACCTGCTTACGGAACGTAATGCCAATCTGGGAAACCTGATCGGTTCCGAACGCGCACTGTTTTATTGTCATATCGTGTATCGGATGCTGCTGTTCAGACGTGAGCATGAACTGGAACCGCTTCACGACGATCTCTACCGGGCAGTGCATGAGGCGCAGGGAACGGTCGGCTTCGGATCGTATTCTCCTGAACAGTACGCTTCGGACATCAATAGTCTCCGTGACTGGAACCTGATTACCGTTCGCCTGGAAAAGGAACGCATCCGAGGGTATAAAGATACCCGGCGTACGAAATTCCGCTATGGTCTTACCGATGAAACGATCCGGTTTCTGGTGTGGCTCGAGGAGCGGCTGCTCGACGATATCGAGGAGCGGCTCGGCGATGCACGGGATCTGCTCGAGGAGGTTGCCGGAACCATCAGGGAACTGGCCCGGTTACTCCGCAGTCTGCACGGCCAGCGGCGAGATCCCGATGAAAACGAGGCGCGCCGGATCCTGTACCAGATCGGCAAACTCGATCAACTGACGCGCGATGTAGGTACTACACTGTCGGATTTCAATGCACGGCTGCTCGGTTTTCTTGTTTGTGATTATGCCATCGAAATACTCCGGGACCTGCTTAATTCATTGAGCTTGTATGTGGAAAAATACTTGAATAGAATAGGTACATTGAGGGAAACCCTTCTGCCTGATTTGAAAAAGATAAACAGCCCCAAATCACGTGAAAAAATCGAAGCGGCAAAAAACGTTCTGGATAATGAACGGCTTTCAGCGCCGCGAGAGTTCAGAACCAGATCGGAAAGCGCCGATCCGCTTGAAATTCCGCTCCTGTTAATCCGGTTCTATAAAGACGATGGTGTACTCGATAAGATTTGTCACCGTATCAACGGATCCGCATTGAAGGTATGGCGGCGAATGTCCACGTATCTCAAAGAACTTGAACGTAAAAGTCATCGAATAGAAGATCTTCGGGAACGAATGGCGGAGCTTGCGGAGAAACCTGGGGACTTTATACCTGTCGAATGGATGGCTCGGCTGTTGTCGTGGGGCCACTTCCGTGGAGACCAGCACTACTGGGATGACAAGGAGAAGGCCGATCCTCCAAGGCCCCGGAAATCCTCCTGGAAATACCGGCAAAGCCCGGTCCTGTATCTGCGGCAAAAGAAACCCGGCGAAGGAGCGGTACAGAGTATGGAACAGACACGCCTGAACGAACTGAAAGAGTGGATATCTCCAAGAATCATCGATAAGCGTGTTTGGGCCCTGTCCGAGGGGCCATATCATGAACTACATGATTTCCGCAAGGTAATGGAGCTTCTGCGCGCCGGGCTTCTGGGCAATGGAAGAAAACTCCGGTCGATCGGATTTTCCCTGAATCCGCTCGAAACCGAGGCGGTGATGGAAGCGGGTACCATGTCGCTTTGCGGAAAGAACATGGAGGTCTATCTTGACACTTAAATCGAGTGACGCAGCCGTCTGGAACCAGCTTCTGTCGAGAAACGGCGACAGGGTGCAGGCAGTCCTGAACATATTGCTGGAAAGCCCGTATTTTTACCGTGAAGACAATGAGACTGCCTTCAATTTCCTGAAGCGGCATCGCACCGAGTTCGTCTCGTTCTTTCAGTCGTTCTTCGGATGGATACTTGTGATAGACAATAAATGCGCACGAATATACAAGGAAAAATGGTATAATGCCTCCATTACCGAATCGAACCGCGATTGTTTCAATTTCACGAAACGCGATGAATGCATCGCCTTCATGATGGTGCTGGAATTCTTCGAACACCAGCTTGATGAAAACGATATGTCGATAGAAGAGAAGGATAACCTCAGATTCCGCTTCGGGGATCTGCTGGAGTTCTGTACGCGACGTTTTGCCGACCTGTTTTCCGACAACAGCGAACGTTATTCGCCTGAATTTATCAGGGGACAGGTGCTTCGGCGGATTTTCCCCGTTCTGGAGCGTTACCGGTTTCTCAGAAAACTGCCTCCGCCGCAGGGTGATACGGTAACGGAAGAGCAGATAATCTTTGAAGCCCTTCCGGCGATGTATCACTACAATTCCGGGTATCTTCACCACCATTTCGATGAAATCCGTCTGAGTTTACGGGGGGCTGCCCCGGCGTACGATGACGACGCCGAGGACGATTCGATGGAGGATGATGCCGCAGCCGGCGACGGGACGGATGGAGGACCGGTATGACCGGAGACAATACCGGATTCCGGATTCACCGAATCCGCCTCGTCAACTTCCACAATGTTCAGGACGCCACCATCGAGATCGGATCCTGCGGCCACCTCGGCGACTAAAGCGTTAGCGTTTCTGTTTAAACTTAATCCG
>CAZGVZ010000006.1:0-2492 GCA_964529145.1 uncultured Fibrobacteraceae bacterium
CTCCAGGAGCTGCTGCAGTTCGGCGGACATTCCGAATTTAAAAGCTTTGTCCGCGGCCGTCTTGAGGAAATCAGCCTGCTCCGCGGAGGTACCAGCCGGGACCTGCAGGGTTATCGCGTTCTGCACATTGAAATTGTTCGCGACGTTTCCAGTCCCGGCAGCGCTGCTAAAGGCATCCGATGCCGTGCCCGAGATCGATTTCGTCTGAAGGGTTCCATGGATCGTGCCCAGAGTTGTCGCGGTAAACTCCGTGGCTCCCCACAGGGGAATGAAGAATTTCAAAAACTTTCCGACTTTACTTTTATCCAGATAGTCGTTTATCCTGGTAACGAATCTTTGTACTTTTCCGAAAGCGTCGGTCAGACCGTCGACAAGAGCGATGCCCATTGCTTTGACGAAGAAATCGAAATCCGTCGTCGCCGTCTTAAACGCTTCCTTGAGCCCTTCTTTCCATTTTTTCCATGGACCCAATAGCCGCCCCGTCAGGCTGTCTCCCCCCTGTACCCAGACGGTAACATCCTCGATGAAAAGAGCGAGTGCGGCGACTGCAACCAGGATCACCGCCGCAATCGCCAAAAAATGAGGATGCAGAAGCATGAGGCCTGCGGCTTTCAACCCTGCAAGCCCGCCTATCCAGGTTTTCCATATCACCAGGGCTTTTGCGACTGTGAGCAGTCCCGCAAGTCCCATTGTCAATGGACCGATGATGGCCAGCAATCCTGTGAAGACCATGATCGTGATTTTCACGGAACTGTTCAAATTTTTAATCCAGATTACCCGATCATTTATGAAGGTGAGAATTTTCGATACCGCGGGAAGCAATACAAGACCGAATTCCTCGGCCACATCACCGATCTGTTCCCTGAATATCCTCATTCCATCGGTGAAAGAAGCGAGGTTTCTTATGGCACCGATCGCCCCCTGGCGTTTGAGTGCGGCTTCGATCTGCTCTACCCGCCATTTTACCTTTTCCGCCTCGGTTGCGTTTTTCGACAGACCGGAAGTGGATTCATTCAACACGATACCATACTGCTTGAGCGTTCGGGTCATACCGGTAAGACCGGAAATGAATGCAGCCTTGCCTGTTTCTTGCGAAATTCCGTTGAAACTCACGAAATCCGCCAAGACTCGTTGCATTCGAATCGACAAATCGAGGGCCCCTTCGCCAGTCATATTCATTCCAGTGAATAGCGCCTGGAAATCGGATAATGTCTGCTGTACGGTCGATTCTCCATACAAGAGCTGATCGGAGAAGTCTTTTACGAACGTCATGGCCTTGTCGCTCACTCCCGCGAACAAGACGTTAAAACGTCGCGTCGTAGCCTCGACGTTTCCCGCGGCACGGATCGACAGACCGGTAAGCGCAAGGATCGGCGTCGTCAATAATAGCGACGCACGTTTACCGAATTTGTCCAGGTTCCGGATCGTGCTGTCTATCTGCTTTTCGGTCTTTTGAAGCGAGGCCTGGTCGACATCGAACTTGACCAGATTGATGAGTTCCCGAAGCGTCATGATCCCAACCCCAGATCGTTCAGGTCACCACCCTGCTTTACCACAAGCCAGATGATGGCGCGTTCTATACGCATGAGCCTTTGGTTACCGTTACAGGCGAGCTCATGCTGCGTTACCCGTCGCTCTACCTGGGAAGCGATATCGGATACGGAAAGAATTGAAGAGTGCCGTGACTCCACATGTCCTTCGACCGCCTGTTTGACGATCGTTTCCATACCGCGACGAGAAACGATCGTCGTCACGAAATAGGTGAATAAACCGGAGAGCAGACAGGAGAAAACCACAATTATGATCTGATTCGTCATTTCTTCATCGCCGCCGTTTCCATATCCTGCCGGGCCAGTATGAAATCCACGGCCCGCATCAGATCGTCAAGAGTCCACCAAGTTTCCAGCTCCTGCAGGGTGGCCATCCGTTTGCTGATTACCAGCCAGACCGGCCATTCCGCCATAAGCTGCGGATCGACCCGTTCCAGGATTTCTCTTATTTTGGAGTCGCCGCTTTCACGGGTATCGCCTTGCCGGTAATACCCAGAAGCTCCAAAAAATCCTTGTAGTTCACCTCCAGAACGAAAAAGAAGATCCGGTAAAGCTTGGAAAGCGATGACGCGAATGTCGCGTTGATGAAAGTCTCGGTCATTTCATGATTGTCGAATCGGACGCACGCACACATGTCGAAGATGAGCTCCGTCGACTTTTCCGGATCCAGGGTGTCGAAAATGTGGCTCGTGAGACCATCCAGCTTCAGGTCGAGATCGAGAAATCCCGCCAGCTGCTCCCGGGAAACGGCTGTCCCGGGTTTTACCCTCTTCAGAAGTCCGGCGATCGGTCCCTTGATCAGATCGATCAGGGGACCGCCGAGCAGCTGCAGCAGCTTGTATTTGTAGAGCAGCGCCGGGCGTGCTGGGAACGGGGTGACCTCGACGGAATGCCCGTCTATGATTCTGGTCACCGGTTTCAATTTTTCACCTGACATGGTTT
>CAZGVZ010000006.1:2502-19432 GCA_964529145.1 uncultured Fibrobacteraceae bacterium
TCCCACCGTGTTGAATATTAGCTGTTTCCTCCGATATCGAGCTGGAGATTGACCAGCTGCAATACCCAGGAATTCTCCTTCATGTCCTTGCCCATCCCCCACTTGGGTTTCTTGGCCACATAGCATTGAGGCGCCGCCGCGATCGTCCGACCGGAAAGATCGGTGAACAGAAACGCGATAACCCCGGTATTGTCGACCCGGTCCTTGTTCGCCATCAGGTTCAGAACGTCATTCGACGCGCTCGACTGCATGAGCGTGATGGTCGCCTTCCCGTTCGAGTTGAGGTTCTTGATCCTGGTCGTATGCCCGTCCGTACCATTCTTGATGGTGTAGGAATCCTCATCGTACTCGATCTCGATCATATTGTCGCCAAACCCGGAGATCGGGATTCCTCCGATGATCAACTTTCCTTTAGACGGGTCGATCGTCTTCATGTTTTCCATAAGTTTTCGTCTCCAGTTAGAGGGTGATCTTGATTGATATGACCGTCTTGTGGATGGCGCCCGCCAGAAATCCGATGGCCTCGAACCCGGTCAATACCCGTGCGGCCTTGTCACCCGCGGGGATGTCCTCGAGGGCCGGGACGATGAAGTAATACCCGCCGATCTGCCGGTTGTCGGAATCGTACTTCGTGGGAGTGAGTCCCTTGTACGCGATCCCTTCGGCGAACGGGAATTCGGCTGCATTGCGTACGCTCTGTATCCCGTCGTCGTCATACGCGACCTTCAGCTGGGCGACGAAAGCCCGGAAGACGAACTCCTTCACGCGTGCGGTCAACCAGTCGCAAAAGACGATTACATCGAAGTATTCGCCCGACGCCATCTTGCCTTCGTACACCATATTGACGCCGCCGGTCGTCTCGTAGGTGTCGCCGTTCTTCGCCCTGGCGTTTGCGCTCTGCGTTTCCGACAGGATCGTCCTGGTGATCCCGCCGAGAGTTTTGAACGCCATGGTGTAGCTTCCGGGATGATACGGGAACACTTTCCCGAGCTCGGCCGCGTCGGGAAATGCGGTCGCAGCGTCCGGGTGAAAGATGACACCCGATCGGTCGTAACCCGCCGCCTTGAGCTTCGCCATGATCGAAGTGGTGTCCGCCGAAGCGGAGAGATCGATGCAGTTCGCATCAGCGCTCGCGGTTCTGAAAATCTTGTTGTTCGCTTCCGTCCATGCAGCCACCGCCTCGACATCCGCCTGGGTTCGATCGACATAGATCAAACCATACCAGTCGTCGTCGTAGAGCCGGATCGCCGCCAGGGAATCGACCGGATCTTCCGTCGCGATCGAGGACAGGGTCGTTGTCATGGTGCCGGTGATACCCGCCGTGGCAACCGTAACCGCAAGCAGGAAACCGGAATTTGGCGTGATCGTGATCGCGTGGGTGCCGCTGTTGTAGACGGCGGTGTCTACCGCGTCATGCGCGGCAATCTGCGCCGCAAGAGCCGTCAGCGTCGTATCCTTGTCGGTCGTGAAAGCCTGGGTGATCTCTGTGCCGTTGATCGTCACGGAGATGCTGCCAGCGGTATAGGTCCCGCCATTGTCCGTGATTACCTTCTGTCCCGCCTGGTAGCCGACCGCGAAAGAGACGACACGCGGAGACTGCGAGAGAATCGCCTGCGCGGCCTTATACTCGAGCGCATTTGTTCCGCCGGCCAGCTCGAGCGCGAGCGCCGGGAGCGATGAATACCGCGCCAGACGGGCATTCACGTTCAGGTTGGGCCCAAATATCAGGATAGTACCGAAGCCAACCTGCGATACGGTCCGCGTCTCCCGCGTAAGGTTTACGGTCACAATGTTCGAAACATCCATACCACTTACTCCTTTTAAATGTGAACGAGCTCGTCTCTGACCGTGCGCTGGTCTTCCTTCAGGACAATCCTGATGTCCGCATGCTCGACGATGGTGGAAGAATAGGTCAATACATTACCGATCCTCATTCGACAGTCGAGCGCGCGCCTCGCCTCGGTCCGGCTGTTGACGACCTCGGGAACGTTCATGATTCCATCGTGGGATATGAACGCGATCCCGGCTACCGAAAGGTCATTCCTCCGGGTCGGAAGCTGCAGGTCATCGAACACCTTGTAAATCGCCGCCGCCCCCGCGTCGCCATACCCGGTCAGCATCCACATGAATTCGACATCCTGCGTCACCGTAACGGTGTCCAGTTCTCCCGCCGGAGAGGATTTATAGCCGTTTGAACCGAGGGCCCGTTCCGCGTTGTGCCGCATACCGACGAATCCTCCCGCGGGCCTCGGGGCGTTCTGATCCATCCAGACCGCTACCGTCGGAGCGATCGTCGCGGTAATCCACGCGTACAGGATATCTTCGAGCGCGACGGCATTCATTCGATCACCTCCGTGACGATGTATTTGTAATGGCTCAGAAAACCATTTTGCCAGGACGTACGGGAATAGATCTCGTACGTTTTTCCGTCCATGCTCACCCGGTCCGGATTCTGATTCTGCAGCAGGCTGTTGAGCAGCATTTCGGTATAGATGCGCATCGCCGTCCGTTCCCTTCGGCCTTCAGGCAACGTCAGGACCTCAGTCGGCGACGCCGGCTGCCAGGTGCCGTATATCGGAAACGGAGTCCCCCCGGTCTCGCCGGTCCATCGCCCATTCACGAATGAACCTACCGTACGGGGAATCACCGAAATGACCTTTGTCTTGAATAGGCTCATGCGAAAATGCCTTCCACATGCGTCACGGAATTGATCATCTGTCCGGTATCGATAAGAGGGGCGCTGCTGCCCTTTCTCCTGACGGTTTGCGGTTTCAGCGGTACGAACGGTCCCGTTCGAATCTTGTTCTTGATCACTCCCGCATGATATTCGCCGAGACGAGTGATCGATTCTTCCGGTGTGCTCTTTCCGTCAACGATCAGACCCATCTCGTTTTTGGCCATACGCGCGAGATTCTCGAGATCCTCGTCGTACGCGGCCCGGACATGCGCCCGCTGCGGGATGTTCGCTTTCGGAGCTCCGAACTCATGGATGACCGCGACATCGAGGACCGTCATGCCGTCTTCATAGGTTTCCCCGCTCTCGGCCGTCGGATACCCTACCTTCGATCCAAGTTTCCGGCAGGCATCAAGACGGTCGATCATCGCGTTCCATCCCCGGTCGACAACCTTGACCGTCATATGCTCTCTCCCTGCCCCGGAACGGATCCATATAGTGAGCCGCTCGGGACAATCTGCCCGAGGACGTTCCCCTCGATGAGATCGGCGAGTTGAGCTCCGAAGGGAGTACTGCAGAGATCCCCGTATTTCCGCTGTAAATCTGCGGAGACCTGATACGAAACGGACAGATCGCCCTCACGCTTGCTCGTAACCGCTCCACTATCACCGGTACCTGCCGCGGGATTCCGTGCCAGCATGTGGCATACGCGCAGCGCGACCGCGAGCTCGTAGTTTTCCCCCAAATGGGTACGGCTCGTTTGCTGCATGGCGAGCGTAGTGAAGATGCCGACGCGGCTGTCGCCGGCAGACGAGGGGGCGAGGGCCGCAATGATCTGAGACACGCTCATTCGAACTCACCGACCTCAATATTGGGCTGAACGGTTCTCGGCATCTGCGGCGCCATGTTGTCCATGGTGCCCTGCCGCCGTTCGATCTGATTTTCCGCCGCGTCGACGACCCTGCGCCGTTTGTCGAGTTTCGAAATCTCTTTGAGATCGACCCCGTCGACCGTTGCGGCGACAATTTGCATAGCCCTTTCCTCGGGCTGCACGACGACGGTTTCAGCGAGGCTATGTTTCGGCCTTACGGGCTTGCCGTCGGCGGGAGCTTCGCCGACCGGCACCATGATTTCCATGAGACCGGATTTTATCTGTGAATTGAAATCGGGATTCCCTTTCAACGACTTCGTGTAAAAAGCATCGGCGACGAACTGCGCACCCGGGTGAAAGACGAATCCACAGCAGTTATGAGTGTTGGGAACTTTGCGGTTGATGACCATTTTTTCCTCCGTCTATTGATTGTTTCGATCCACACGCCCGTACACGGTGCGGCGATGAAGAGAGGGGTGGGTTCTCCAGCCCACCCCGGCATTCTGATTTGGATCTTTTTTCTTATGCCGCTCCGACACCTCCGTTCGAGGTCCCGACCAGCATCGCCATCGCCTTCGGCCGCTGCGTAATGATGCCCGCGGTCGTCGCATAGCACGGGGTGATGTAGTTGAATCCGCGCTCCTGGATCGGCATCATGGTGTACTGCCTCGGAAGAACCATCTTCACGACCTTCGGATCTTTCACGTATGCGAGGATCACGTCGGTAGCCGCCGAGAGGTTTCCGCCTGCGGGAACACTCTTCGCCGCAACGAGCGTGTCGACTGTCCGGATCTCAGGGTGAGTTCCGAGGAAGAACTTCAGGATCGTGGTCTCGGTGTCCGGAATTCTGGTTGTCGCGAGATAGTTGAAATGCTCGATCGGCATGAGCAGCGAGTCGGCCGCGTACCTGTTCAGGGTGGCGACCTTAATGGACGTGAGGAGGGAATTGAGGTCGGCAAGCACCTCGTCAACCGTCTTCCACGGAACACCGAGAGTATTGAACCACGAAGTATGACTACTTGTCGCACCCTGCGTCACCGCCACCGTACCGATATACGGATTGTAGAAAATCCCGGTGAGACCGGCATACGCGGCATTGGTCGGATTGGCGAACCAGCAGAGCTGATCGACGATCTGCTGATATGCTTCCTGGCATGCGACCGCCTTCTGCTGATCCACCATGAGCGACGGGGCATTCGGATTGTTCCCGGCAGCCTGTTTTCCGGCCAGCAACTCGCGAACGTTGTATTTGAATCCACCGACGAGCATCCGGATCGGAACCGGCAGTTCGGCGCCCATGATGTTGACTTCGGGAACGTCGTCCGCATCATCACTGGAGATTTTCCACTTCCCGACCTTGTCGAACAGACGCCAGGTATACCAGAGGTTGTCGCCGCCCTTCGATTCGATGGGGATATGCTTCCAGCTCTTCAGATCTCCGTACTCGACAAACTGCAGCTCACTCTCGATGTACTCCAGCTGCCGCTGGAAGAACACGGAAAGATTGCTGTCGATGGCGTCGAGTTTCGCAGAGTGCGCGCCGACCAAATCGATTCCGCGCACCTCTGCGACCTTGCCGTCGTAACGTATCACTTTTGCCATATCTGTTTCTCCTTTATCCCGTTACTGCGGGAGGTTGACGGTGAACGGAACAAGCCCTGCGGCCGATATCGACAGCGTGAATTTCGATCCGGTTTGCGCGACGCACTTCGATGAATCGGCCGACTTGCCGACGTATCCGGCATACTTCGTGGAATTGGTGATGAGCCGCGCATACGGCGCATCCGCGGGAGTGACCGCTTCTTCCGCATGCACCCAGATGGTCCCGCCCTGCATGATATTGACCGGTTCGGTTTCCATGTAGTAGCTGATACCGCTTATCTGCTGCTGACGGTCATGAGTCAGGTACGAATACCCGAGAATGTCGGCCGCGGTATCGGCGGTACTGATCGCTTCGGAGGAGATGGTCATCGTGCCGGTGATCCCGGAAATGCTGGTCACGCACGAAATCACGTCAAAACAATCACCGATGTAGGTGATGGTATGGTCGCCTGAATTGTAGACGCAGGAAAAACAGTCAGCGATCGCGCCTTTGATCGCAGCCGCATGCGCCGCCATCGATGCGTCCTTGCTCGTTCCGAATGGAGTCGTGACCACGATCGGCGAAAGACTGGACGCATCGACCTCCCCGTTTTTCAGGAATCCGAGTACGATGGTAGTGACCAAGTCTCCCGCCGTCCAGGTCCCCGCGTTGTCGGTGATCACGATCTTGTTGCTGCGCGGCATGCGGCACACCGCGTCATTCAGGCGTGATTGCACCACCGCGCGGCCGTAGTAGATGATGCCCTTTCCGACTCGGCTTATTTTCCGAGCCAGTTCCCCGGCGATCGCCTGCATGCCGAGAATGGCGACAGCGAAGTACTGCGAGTAACTTGTCTGAGGAATGTTCATACTGATTCTGCTCCTTTTTAATAATCGCGATGTGGGTCGTTTATTCCATCCACGCGCCCGCGACGGGTGCGACTCATCCTTTCATCAAGGAATCACGGTTCGAGGTACTTTTATACCGATCGCATACCGCTTGCTCGACATCCGTTTTCGACAACGGCTTCTTTGGTCCGTTGCCGCCGTCCGAATTGCCGTCGTCGTTTCGATTGCCGCCGACCGCCTGGCGATTCTCCCGCGCGGCAGCATCGAACCTATTATCCGACAGCGTGGCGATCGCAGTATCAAACCATGTATCGATACCGGAGACGTTCGCGGCGGCGTCGATCTTCTCGATCTTTTCCTTCGACGTCGGGAACGCTTTCAGCGCGACAGCCCGTTTGATCTCGACATCGGAGAGAGAATCGATCTTCGTTACGGTCTCCTGATCGAGATGGGGCATAACCTGTTTGACGAGTTCTGCGCGGGCCTTTGCCGCAGCGGCGATTTGCGCGGGAAGGTTTTTCGCGTCTTCCTTGGCCTTTTCGAGTTGCGTTTTGACGGTATCCCGCTCGGCGGTCAGCGCATCGATTTTCACCTGTTTCTCGCCATCGGTCTTGGTCACTTCGGCGATTTTGGTGTTCAGAGACGCGATCTGCGCGTCCAGCTTTTCGATGTGCCTCAGCACTTCGGGAGCCTGGTCTTTGTATTCGATCCCGTCGATCTTGATGACAACCGGCATGACGTAGCTCCTTGTTGAAGGGTTATTGTTGAGGGTCGTTGATTCCTTGAAATCCGCGGTTCCGCATTCGTAGACGTCCGCGGCATCCAGATGAAGGGAAGCGACGGATCCAGCACGGGCGAGATCACAGATCGCGACGTGGTTGTACTTCCGGTTCGTCTGCCTCCGGTCGTACCGCTGCCCGTTCCATATGCCTGATTCCTCCATGAGGTCGCAGGTATACCCGCAGGAGAGCTCTCGTTTTCCCGAATCGATTTCCCGGATCGCTTCGCCGTCGGTCACGGTGAGTGAGGAAACGAGCAGTCCATCGTTGCAATTCACTCTCTCGCCGGTGTATCCGACCTGGTACTGTTTGACATTGGAAGCGTTGAGAAGCGTCACGGAAGGATGGTTGTTCGTCACCGGTTTCATTTTGAGCGAATCGATGGAATCGGTACGGGCGAGTTCTTCGGGAGTGACCAGCTCCCGAATGATCTTTCCGTTCTCGAAGTATTCGAGGATTCCGGTACGGGCGACGACGGCCTCGCCATAGAGATAACCCTCGTCCGTCCGGCTGATCCTGCCGACGATACGGGCTTTATCGATCCTGGCGACATCCTTGATAATGTTCATCTTACATAGTCCAACAATTTATTAATTGTTAATTTTTAAGCAAAAAAAAATCCCGCACGGAATAACCGACAGGACGCATTTCGCCTTGTCGATGTTTCCGTACGGGATTTAGATAATGCAGGTTTTACCCTGCAGACTCTGCTATGGCCGCGTGAGCGTTTAAAAGATCCAGTTGTTTGGGAACATAATCAATTACTCGAAATAAATCAATACCTATTTCGGAATTTATTAAGCAAGGAGCAAAATATTACTCAATTTTTTTGTATTAAATACTTTTTTATTATATTATATTGTTACTTTTATTTATTTTGAGGGATACAGGCAATATACCATGGCATGGTAATTGCCTTCACATTCATCTATCTTTCTACAACAAAATGGTTCTAAATGGTTTCCATGGAACTCATATTAAAAATGAGCTTTCCATTTCTTCTGATGGATTTCGGTCTTCAGCAGAAAATGAATATTTGGGAGCGGGGGTCTATTTTTTCGAGGATGCTGAATTTAGCAACGGAATAGAAGAAGCAGTTTGTTTTTGCCAATTTGTCCGCAAGTTTGAAAAGAAAGATATTATAGTTTACAAAGCTATAGTTGAAAGTGAAAAAGTTTTAGATCTTGTAAGCAATATAGATCACCGGAAAAAATTTGATGAAGCGAAAAAGCGAATAAGGTTAAAACTCAAATTCAAAGATTCAGAGAGTAAAATTGATGATTTCCGGATTTTCAATCTTATTGACGAAAGCAAGCAATTTGAGGTAGTTCGGGCACTTATTGAAGCGGCCAGAAGAGAAAGCGATCATCTTTCTTATATCGTCAGAAGACCACAAATCCAACTATGTGTTAAAAATTACAAAGCCATTAAGAAAATTGAGATCGCATGGAGAAACCAAATCGGGAGGTATGAAGAATGGACTACGGAATAAAAGTATTAGAAGAGTTGATTGAAAGAATTGATAGCATGCCTCTTGAAGAACTTAAAAATAAGATCAATGAGGCTGATGACAAATTTAGGAAAATTCAGATTTGTCGCGGAGAACAAATTAAAATACCCACAATCCAAAGAGACGATTATAGAGAAACTGTTTTTAATAGTTCTGCTACTTTGGATTTTTCTTTTAGACTGGCAGCATAATGGAAACGGAAACAAATTTTAAAAAACATGCAATACAGTTAGATAAGATAATTGTAAATGAAGCCTCTTTTAAACTGGTTGAAGTAATGGAAGGTGCCCAAAATTCTCCTAAGCCCAGATTTTTTGTGGGAAAATCCGAGTACAATAAACAAGACCACAGTATCAGTGTCGGATTAATGGTTAGGATTGAAGGAGAACAGTTCGGCTATAGTTGTGTTATTGAAATCATTGGTTTATTTATTGTTAATGAAAATGATTTTGACATTTCGAAAATTGATGAATGGAGTCATAAAAATGCACCTTACATTTTACATCCATATATAAGACAACATTTATTTAATCTTACATTAAATGCCACAGGTAACGGTTTCTTATTACCATTGATTGAGGTGCCAACTAGCGGAAAAGAAATTAATTCTATCATATAGTGTCCGCCCGTGGTGTAGAAAAATCTTTTTTTTCTCTGGCTTCGGTTTCGCTTCCAACATATTCGAATTTCTCAGGTTGCGGCGCCATAAGAATTCTTCGGATGCCGCCTTCCCTGCAGCATATCTCGATGTGCATTATCCCCGTAAATCGTGGTTCAACGATTTTCCGTTCTACTATGTCGGTTAACGCCTCTACCGTTTCACTCGGTTTCACTGTTCCCCCTCATAGAGCGTTTCGAAGACTGCCTCCGCGCCGCACCGGCACTGATAATCTTCACCGGGATTCCCGATGAACGCATCGATTGATGACCGATGCTTCCACTCCCCCGCCATGGCTTCAGTCAACGTATCCGCATAGACCGCCGGATCTCTCCATGAGCAGTATTTCCCGTTCAGCGCATAATGAGACGGTTTCGAATTCGGGAAACTACCGCCGGGATTACCGCGCACGCGTTCGTCATTCGCGGTCCTCCAGATGTAGATGGTGATGCCCATCTCCTCCTGGCGCCTGCAGTTCAGATCTCCGAGAAGCTTTCCCGTCTGGTCCCGGGCGATCAGCTCGGCCCTGGTCTCGACCTTCTTGAATACTCCGGGCTCGAGGTCGGTGCCGAGGATCTGTTTGCGTATATCCTCTACTCGTCGACCGGTCCGCAGCCCATTCGTGACGATTCGGTCGATATCCTGTACGGTATCACCCTGCAGCTTCGTGATGAGCGCGACATTCTCCTTGATCCAGGCTTTCGATTCGTTCTGGATCCACGGTTCGAAGGAGAGGAAATTCAAGCCCATCAGATTCTTGACACGATCGTACCACTGCATGCGGGAAATAATGTTGACCTTGTTGAACGTGTTCAGGGCGATATCGTGCGCCTGGGCAGCGAGGCGATCGTATTCCAGGCGAAGGAGTTCCATTGCCTCCGTGATTTCATCAGGCCAGGAATCGGTACGTGTACCGGTACGCTCCTGATCCGCTTGCCGGGCGATCGCCGGTATCTTGTCGAGCACAATCACGACCGCGGTTTCGCGCCACCGGTTCACGATCGTTTCGAGCGCATTACGGTACTTATGCCATATCGCGGCCGGAAGACGGATCACGGGCCCGCGCGGGATACGCTTCGGCCGTCGTGGTTGGCGGAGGGATAACTGGAAAAAATTCATATCTCTGTTTCTTCTGGTTCTTCATTTTTTCCGCTACTGGTTCCACCATCACCCCCGTCTTCGATTTGATCGTCTTCAATTTCCTTCCCCGGCGCCGCGCTCCGGTTCAGAACGGTATCGAAAGAATACGAATCGCCCCCGAAACGGCTGTCCCGGATCTCCTGTTCATCCAGGACGCCCATGTCCCAGTATCCGCGATCGATCTCCTGCTGTTTCTTCTTTGTTTCGATTGAAAGGCTCATGGGTTCTTCGTACAGCGGCGGCCATTCGATTGACCAGTTGGCAAGTTCTCTGCCGTTGAACGGTCCCTTCTTCTGAAGCATGAGCAGCTTCACGAACCGTTCTATCTGCGGTTCGAAAGCATCGGCCCGTTCCGCGGTCACGAAATCGTAATAATCCCGCGTCTCGGCGTCTCCATTGTTCGAAAGACCGGCGCCGCTTACCGGAGTGCCGAAGAGCCTGCGGATCGGGATCCGCGTCTCGGCCGATACCGCCATCATCATCTTTTCAACCAGGTCGCTGAGCCCGGTCGTCGTCGCGCTGATCCTGGTCGCGTCTTCTCCGTCGGCGTCGATCATGTAGCTGCCCATGACGTGCCGGGTCATGTTATTGACGATCGCGCGCTGGATGATCTCCTGCTCTTTGTTGGTCGCCAGCTTCATCGCGAGTCCCTTTATTTTGGTAATCATGAGAAGGAACTCTCCGATGATGTGTTCGATATTGCTGTACGATTCTCCAAGTCCGCGAAGGCGCTGATAGATCGCCTGATAGATGGAATCCCCCCACCACTGATTCCCGACGCGGATCTCGGGCGCGACATCGACGCCATCGAAGATGATGCACCGGGATTCGTGGACCTTGAAAGCGGTTGTGAACGCCTGCACCGGTGAGACGAAGTAGAGCTCGGTCTCCCCGTACTTCGGATCGTTCGGATCCATATAGTACGTGAGCCGGGAAAGATGCCACCGGTGGAAGACCTTGAGCTTTTCGATGCTTTGCAGATTGCTCTCGTCGAGTGGTTCGTCCAGGAGGCCTCCGTCTTTCGCCATAAGGACAATCATGGCGCCGCCGTACGCCCGGGCCCACTTCCATGCGCGGTAGAATTCACGCTTCGCGGAAAGCCGCTTGCATTCGTTCCGGATCAGGTTATCGGTATCCCCGTCAACCGTGAACCATTTCCGCAGACCATCATACACCGGGAGATCCGCGATCGCCTTCGCCAGTCCCGAATAGGTATAAAGATTCCGGCAGGTGGCTTCGGTGAGACGGATCTCCGCCGCAAACTCGGTATACTCTTTCCGGTCCCGTCCGTGTTTTCCCATTCCGGTAAGTACGTTCTGCCATCCGTCCGGTCTGTATGCATCCTTTTTTCGTGTTACTGCCGATGTCATGATCGTCCCTTCGTTAATCGATTGCGCAAAGCGCGGACATATCGTAATAATCCACAGTGCTCTCGACGTGATCGAGATAGAAAGCCAGGCAGCACGCGTCGCCATCATCGGTCGATCGGCTGATGCGTGCCCGGATGTCCTCTTTCGATTCAATGGCGAGCTTCCCGTCGCTTCGCATCGGGAGGCGCCGGACGGAAACCAGATCTCCGATGAGAAGATCGTCGTCGGGAAGAGCGACGTTCTCGCCGTTTTCCGGATCCAGCATTTCGCGCATGTTCCACCACATGAGCGCCCGGACGTTCACGAAAGTGATCACCCCGGTCCTGTCGGTCTTGTCCGTCTTGGCTGCAAAGTTCACGAAGTTGACCCGGCTGCGAAATCCTGGGAATTCGGAGAGGCGGTATGCAGTTCCTGCACCTTCGCCATAGGAGACGTCGATATTGAGCAGGGCGGTCGATCCCATTGCGTTCTTGAGCTTTCCGGCGAGCTCCATAGGCTGTGATTTCTTGAATCGCTGTATCTTGGTGACAGTGTTCCCCAGGCGATAGACGAAGGATGTCTTGTCGACTCCGCGGCCGGCGGTATCGGCGCCGATCACGAATTTGCCATCGAGATTGCCCCCGCCGTTCGCCCAGTTGTGCCACCGCGCGACCGCCATCTCGACCCAGGTAAAGGGAATCACCGCATCCGGGCTGTCGGTAGCGAAAATTCCCCATACGCGCGTCTGATATGCCGGGCTGTCCTTACCCCATGCAGCCCTTTTCTCCCGGGCCCATTCGAGCGTGATCCGTCCTGCCCGGATCGCGTCCTTCAGGGAAACATGGCAGACCGCCCAGGATTCATACCCTTTCTGCCGGGAACAGATGGAATAGAAAACGCCGGAGGTATCCCCGGGAGTGGAAAGCGCGATCTTCATGTGGTCACCGGGAGTGGAGAATGCACCTTCCGCGCTCTCCCAGGTCCCGGCCGGGATCGCCTTCGCTTCGTCGAAGACGTAGATGACCCGCTCGGCATGCGCACCCTCGATCGTTACCGGGTTATCCGAAGCAACGGCGAATGCCTTGCTGAACTCCCCGAAATAGCATTCGAGCCGGAGCAACCGGACGTTACAGGATCCACCGGCGTTCTTGATCTTCTCCCAGTTCACTTTCGAATACCACTTGTGGATTTCAGGCCAGAGATACTCCTCGAGCTGTCGCCACGCGCTCGCCGTCGTGATGACCTTGCAATCGCCGGATGTCGCCCCCGCCCAGAGGACGATGAGCGCGGCGAAAACCGATTTCCCGAGACCGTGTGGACCGTAAAGAGCGATCTTCCGGGCTCCGCCGGTGATTTTCCGGAGTGTTTTTACGTGATATTTCGGCAATCTGATGTCCACGAAGTCTGTAACCCATTGAAATGGATCGTTCGAGTACTTTTCCCTATACAGTTTGTACGGGTCGTTTCTTTTCTTCCGGATCTTCAGCACACTCAGGGCGAGGAGTTCCTTTTTCTCTCGCGGCATCCGCCGGAGGACTGCCCGCAGCTGAGCGATGTCGATGGTTTCCACACTGGGGAATATATGGACGGAGAGGGAAACTGGGAACCGGGAAGGTTCCGTAAATGTACACTTGAGTGCTTTTTAGTCTACTTTTAATTCTACTTCGGTACGATAAAACATGCTATCAACTCACTTGACACTTATAAGCGGAATCGATGGCCTGCCGCCTTTTTTGGTGCCGGGCCTCCATCGCCGCTTCAATATCCGCAAGCGTCCTGTTTTTTACCGGCAATGTGGCACTGAGAAGCTCAACGATGTCAGCGCACGAGAGCAGTGGAACTTCTTCAGCATTGAGAAGCCTCTCGTCGAGAAGGAACGACTGCGCCAGAAGGACCAACGCCATATGGTGGTGCCATGCCTTCCATCCCCGCGCTTCATAATCTCCCAATCCGCATTCGCCTTTCGCGTCTGCAAACATCCTTTCAACCCAGTACCGCTGCCCCTGCATAAAAGCGAGACGACTCAAGGGAACGGTCTTTTCTGCATTACACAGGGAATATTTATAATCCGATTTCGTTACAGGATTTCTTCGAACAAGCAAATGCCATCGGTAAAAATTACCGGTATCCTTTTCCCATATCCAGCAATAAGCCGTAAGGTACTCGTACACAAGCATCCCTTTCGTCGATTGCCGGATCGTAACATTCCGCCAGGCACTGCCCGGCTGTCGTTTTGCCCATTCATCGACACGAACCGGTTTCTGGTCAACCCGGTAGCGACTGTAGTCACGCCCTTTTGTTCCCTCCTCTTTTTCGGGAAGGTATGGTTTCAGCGGCTTGAGGTACACAGAGAAATCACTGTGGATATCCACCATGAAGGTTTCCCCCATACCATGCAGCTCTTTCATAAAGCCCAAACCCTTGCCATATCCGGCATCCGCATTCACCCAGTTGAATGCCAATCCGATTTCACGGGCATGGGCCACCATCTCAAGCCCTATTTGCTCCTTCGTTTTAAAGACGATATGTTCACGAGGGACTCCCGCCTCCTGACAGCGTTTCGGGTCGTCGGTCCACTCACGCGGAAGATACAGCCGCGCATCGGTCAGCGAAGCGTTATTCCCCTTGCACAGTGCAGTAAAAACTCCAACCTGGCCGTTATCAACTTTTCCTTCGCTACCCAACCACTGCCGGGACACACCTACCGATTTTTCACCTTTCTTTGCGATGCCGCTCTCATCAATAATCAGGCAGGCATCGTTTTCATCCCCAATCTTATCGTTGACCTGTTGCGCAACCTGGTCGATGACCGCTCGGGAACTCCACTGGGAATCGGAGATGAAATTCTGAAGATTGTCGGGAGATGCATCGGGGATACAGTGCGCAATCCGGCTCATATTTTTTCTGATCCCGTTCCGGGAGATGCCATAGAGATAAAGCCGCGCCTTATCACCGACTTTTTTTCGGTACGAAACAAACAATCGCTCGAAGGAATCAATTTTCCGGTCGAATCGTTTTCCCACATCGGCAAAAAGACATTTCGGCGAGTAATGCCTATGTGGTTCATTTTTTTCCCTTCGCTGAGTGTACCTAATGGTAGAACGGTTTGTTTTCGATCATGCAATTAATATAGTAAGAGATATTTGTTAATGTCAACTATTTCGCACTATTTTATCGTACCGAAGTAGAATTAAACTTGATAGGATTATTGAAAAAGAATTTTTGGACAATGGTATTAAAACTCCGTTACTAAAGTTACTGCTACATAAAGATGAATTAGAATCTGCTTTATCTATCTTATTTAAAGAAGGATTAACATATTCGACATTAAAACCAAGTTATGAAAGTGTAGTAGAAACCATGACTTTTGAGGACGATTTTGGTTTACATAGGTTATAATTTTTATTCTGTCCTTCATTTAAAAGTAGTTAATCTCTGTTATATATTAGTTTAATTTTTAAACAATAATTACCACTGTATATTATCAAAAAGTTTTATATGAAAAAACCAAGGAAAACTGTTATTATCATTAGTATACAATGATGCTTCTTGTGATGGCCTGTTGTCGCTTGGCTATCAATATTCATTAATAAACTAATAATACCCGGAGGCTTTCGAAGCAGAATTTGATAGACAACAAGGCAAAACAAATAATCCTAACCCGTCTATTAGGGCGAGGGACTTCAATTGATTTTTAGTTAAAGAGAGTTCATTTTTTTATGTCATTTTCACAGAGAATGGGAATCACCCCAAAAAAAGAAATTATTCAGATCGACACAGTTGACGATGCTTTAACGAATCGTCTCTGGAACAATATTTTAACTTATTATTTAAATCTGTTTAACTATAGTAGTGATCAGGGATATGTTGAAAATTCTTCGTTTAGATTCATTCCTAATAATATTTGGAATTTATTCTGTAAAGAGCCCATAGATAATATTCCAAAAAAAACCGATATAATGAAATCCATTATTCGAAAACGCTTTTTCTCTATGGAATGGCATTCCAAATATGATTTTATAGAATTTTTAGTGAATATCGATGTTCCTCAATGGGCCCGCTCTTCAAATAATGAACCTGAGCCATTTGCAACATATATTCTTGTTACTAGATGTTTTATAGAAGCTTGTAATACTGCCTTTCAAGAAGAGATCTCCGGATACCGATTTATTGATAAAAAAATTGTTCCAATTTCTGATAGAATAGAAGTTAAGACAGTTGAAAATTCAATGCTGGAAGCTAAGAAGTATCCAGTACTCATTGGTGTAAAAAATCATATTCAAGGAGCTATAGACCATTTTTCAGATAGAAAAAAGCCTGATTACCGCAATTCAATTAAAGAATCGATATCGGCTATTGAAGCGATATGTCAGGTATTATCAGGAGACAGTAAAGCAGAATTAGGAAAAGCATTAAAAAAGCTCTCGGAAAAAATTTATTTACATCCGGCTCTGAAAGATGGTTTTATAAAATTATATGGCTATACAAGCGATGGAGACGGTATAAGACATGCAATGCTTGAGGAATCAAATTTAGATTTTGAAGACGCAAAATTCATGCTGGTTGCTTGTTCTGGATTTGTAAATTATCTAATCATGAAAGCCAATAAGGTTGGCCTACTTTCATAAATGAAATTATACAAGGCTCTCTTTGCACCTCCCTTAAGAATCCGAATCGATTGGAGGGACGAAATCGGCGATCTTTTCGGTTTTAATATCTTTCTTTTCAGCATCCTCCATAAGGCAACTCATCTGCTCGAACTGCTGGGCGACCAGGTCTTCCAGAGATTCGATATCCACAAAAAAGCCTCGCTTCAGAGCATTGTTCCGCCAAGAACACGTGGTTTATCACCGCGGCTCATCCACGAGGCAATAATTGCCCTGGGCGCAATCGCGACAATAAACCAACTGAAAGTGTTCTTGGCTGAATCGAATATACTTGATTCTGGTATCTTGAGGCTACTGAGCGGGATCCGGAGAGGGTAAGGGCAGGCACTGCGACTGTTTGGAGATGTTGAACTCGATGAGCCCCTCCGAGATCGCCGAGACGATCGTATCCACGAGCTCTTTTTCCGATTTATTCTTCACGACGAATTCCAGCTCTCCGCCGTTCGGGCCGGCGATCTGCTGGGTGTTCTTGAACTGCTCCTTATCCAGGTTCGCCTGCCACCATTTGATGGCATTGATGTCCCCGGGAATCGGCGCCTGGGAGGGCTCCCCCTTCTGGACGATGACCCCGTCCCGGACGATCTCCGGCTTCCCTTCCTTGTAGGGTTGCCCGATCGCTTTCATGAAGAGAGCGTTTCGCACGGCGATATTGGCGAGCATGCGCTCCTGGCGGCAGCGTTCGCGGAGCTGCCGGTTTTCCCGTTTATTGAGGAACCGTTGAAGACTGTTTATGGTCACCCCGAGGGCCTGGGAAATCTGAGTCTCCGAATACTGCAGACGATACATGTTGATCAGGCGTTTTTCGCCCTCGGGTGAGAGATGTAGGGTTTTGAAGGCCATCGTGCATCAGGA
>CAZGVZ010000006.1:19442-21900 GCA_964529145.1 uncultured Fibrobacteraceae bacterium
TTTATCGGCAGTGGCTTCGGTCAGCTGCCATTCGACCTCTTCACCGTTTCGGATCACCTGGTTCTTTCCAATGAACCGGCAGTACCGTTCCACCTCGACATCAATATACGCCGGGTCACGTTCCATTGCATAACAGTGACGTCCTGTCTGCTCGCAGGCGATCAGGGTGGATCCGCTCCCGCAGAAGAACTCGAGCACAATCTCCCGAGGCCTGGAGCTGTTGTTGATCGCTCTCTTCGCCAGGGCTGTGGGCTTCTGTGTCGGATGGATATAGTCGCCGTTGAAATCGGTATTGACCTCCCATACGTTCACCTCGTTGTTCGGCCCGAACCAGCGGGAGCCATCCCCACCGGTGGTAATACCTTTCCCGCCGAACATGCACGGTTCGTACACCCGTTTATATCTCGCCCAGGAGAGCGGAATGGTCTGCTTCTTCCAGATGATCGGCACCTTATCGTATGGGATACCGTTTTTTCTGAAGGCGTTCACCAGCTCATCATGATAGATGGAGGCATACCACACGTAATAATGCGCGGATTCGATCAGGTTGGATTTTGCGTTCTGCAGGAATCGAAAGAGGAAATCCGAATATTCTTCGTCGCTCATTTTATCGTGCCACTCGGAGCAATACTCCCAGTCCTTGCCTTTACGCACATCGGTATTGACGTCCATGTAGGAGACGTTGTACGGTGGATCGGTGAACAACATCGATGCGGTGTTGCCGTTCATGAGCTTCGCCACATCGGTACTGTCGGTCGAATCTCCGCACAGCAACCGGTGGGGCCCGAGTTCGAAAAGATCGCCAGGCTTACTCCGGGCCTGTACAGGCGTCGCCGGCGCCTCGTCCGGATCCGTCAGCCCTTCATTGTCGACCAGGGCGGGAAAGTAATCGTTCTTGAATTCCGGAAGCTTTATCTCGGGAAGACTGATAAGAGGTTCCATCTCGAGGAAATCGATTCCCGCATCGATGATGAAATTGTAGAGCCCCTCCTCCGTGGTCTGGTGGTATTCGGATCGGGCCAGAAGCACCTTTTCCTTCGCTTCCTTTTCGGTCGCCGCTTCGACCACGACGGCCGGAAGTGGCGGGATGAAATATCCGCGGTCCTTCAGGGACTTGAGAACGAGCCGGCGTGCATGCCCGTCGAGAAGAAGTTTTTTCCCCTCGTGGTACCAGACAGAAACTGCGAAGGTGATCCCATGTTTCAGGAATGCCGCCTCGAGCTTCTGGAAGTTTTCATTCGTGAGCTTCGCGAGATCTCCCTGGAACTCGACGAGTTCATCCAGCTCGACTCTGTCCTTTGCCGCACATGCGACAGTGATCACCTTATCCATTCGATTTTTCCCTTCTCCTGAATCCGCCGAGCTGCGCCATGATGAGGCGTGCCCCGTCTTCGAAATGAATCCTCCATGTTCTCCCGACCTGCACCGCCCGGAGTTTTGCCGGTCTTCCGCTCTGCATGGCCAGGGCACTCTCCCGACACCACCGCCGCACTATCTCGCGCGAACACCCGATCGCCTCGGCAATCACTTTGACGCTCAGCGTATGATCGTCCAGCGGCGGATGATTGAAATACCACGCGCCGTTCTTCTTGTATGCTCCCCACTGCTCCGCTTTCGCGATCATATAGAGAACACGGCGATCGACCTTATAAAGCGAAGCCAGTTCGTACAGGTTCATTTGTCATATTTGTTCGGCAGGTTCCATCCGACCCAGTTCTCCCACATGAACGCCAGGACCGAAGCGTCTCGCGCGTGTTCGCTCGGGATCCGCCCGGATTCCCATTTGAAGATGCGCGTCCAGTATCCGGGTTCCCATTTCGTGCTGCCGCGGCGAGGGTTCACCTCCTTCACCCTGACGCCGAGCGAACGCAATCTGTCGACGAGGTCCTGGGTGAGCTTGATATTCATCCCGACGTTCTGAGCGAGCTTTATCACCCCGGTCTGGCTCTTTACCGAGTTCGTCTTCGTGAGGTGACGCGCATAGAATACCGCCTGTTTCGGTTTTTCCACTACGGCGCGGTTATATTGATAGATCGTGTGCAGATCTGCGATGTAAAGCAGCGCGTCGTTTCCGCGCATGGTCTTATGCCTGAACAGCCGTCCATTTTCGATAATAGCTATTCCAGTGGTACCTACTCCGGGATCCAGACCGAGAATCATTTCCTCTTATGTCCTTTTTTTGAACTCTTTGGTGATATCTGAAGCTTTCCGCGAACCGGTCTTCTCCGACGGGACCGCGAATTTTCCTTTGTGCTTCCTGCAATAGTACAATGCGTACTCTTCGCCGTTGCTGTAGACGCGCCTGAGGAAAACCGTCTCCTCGGATCTGCAGTGTTCGGCGGGGCAGTTCAATGTTCGACCCTTTCGCACCGAACGAGATTCGCCCACGCTGTAAGCATGTCGTCCGTATACCATTCTTTTCCGTTCCGGCCGCTCTGCGGATCGAACACCTTCATCA